>JAFGTS010000053.1 GCA_016933965.1 Deltaproteobacteria bacterium
AATAAATGGTCGGGATGGCGCGATTCGAACGCGCGACCCCTGCGTCCCGAACGCAGTGCCCTACCAGACTGGGCCACATCCCGACACTGCTTTCCCTATTAAATTTGGGTGAAAATGTCCACAGAAAAATGGGGGGTACCGAATATTGATCCGGGTTTTTTGCGAAATAGCAAAATGTATTGATAATTGGGCATCACACTGCTATATTTTTCGCCGCTTGAGTGAGGATGAAGAAAACGTGAAGAAATCCAGGGAGCAGGACCGGTGATCATATACGATCTCAGATGCAGGAAAGATCATACCTTTGAAGGATGGTTCAAGGACAGGGCAGCCTTTGAGGCACAGAAGAAAAAAAGGCTGATCGTCTGCCCTGTCTGCGGAAGTCTGGATATCGAGATGGTTCCCTCGACCATCGCCGTCATGGGGAGGGATTCACGGGACAGTGACAAGGAAGGGACAGCCCCGGTGACGCCCGCCAGAGCCCTTGAGCTGTTTAATGAATTCGTCACGAAAAATTTTGAGGATGTGGGGAACCGTTTTGCCGAAGTAGCCCTCAATATTCACCGGGGTAAGGAAAACGAAAGGAATATCAAGGGTGTTACGACTCGCGAGGAAGATGAACTGCTGCGGGATGAGGGCGTAAAGTTTTTCAAGATTCCAATTCCGAAATTCGATAGTTGAAGCGGCCCGGACCATCGCGTGGCGGACCGGTATATTCGCGGAGAAGGGTCGGAGACCGGCCCTTTTTTTATCGGCGGAACAGGGTGCATATGCGGTACGACTCCATTCTCGACATGATAGGGAACACCCCCCTCGTTGAAATCAGGAAGCTGAATCCCAACGAACATGTGAAGATCTACGCCAAGCTGGAATCATGCAATCCCGGCGGGTCCATAAAGGACCGGGCCGCACTGAACATGATCGAGCAGGCGGAGAAGAAAGGACTGCTCACACCGGGGAAGATAATCCTCGAGGCCACCAGCGGCAACACGGGGATCGGCCTTGCCCTTGTCGCCGCCGCGAAGGGGTACCAGGTCACTCTGGTCATGTCCGAAGGGGCGAGCGAAGAGCGGAAAAAGATCACGGCGGCGCTGGGTGCCGAGCTCATTTTTACGCCGGCGCACCTTGGTACCGACGGGGCCATCGAGGTGGTGTACGAGATGCTCCGCGAAAACCCGGAAAAATATTTCGTGCCTGACCAGTACAACAACGAAGATAATCTCATGGCTCATTATTACGGCACGGCCCCGGAAATATGGGAACAGACCCGGGGCGCCGTCACAATGGTCGTCGCCACCCTGGGAACGTCCGGAACGGCCATGGGGCTTTCCCAACGACTCAAGGAATTCAAAAGTGATATCAGGATCATAGGAGTTGAGCCCTATCTGCGTCACAAGATACAGGGGCTGAAGAACATGAAGGAATCCTATCGCCCCGGTATCTTTGATAGAGGACGTCTTGATGAAAAGGTAAACATCCTCGACGAGCATGCCTTTGAGACGGCACGGGAACTGGCGCGTGTTGAAGGCCTGCTCGTGGGCATGAGTTCCGGTGCCGCCCTGTATGTGGCCCTGCAAAAGGCCCGTGAATTGCAGGACGGCGTTATCGTGGTTATTTTCCCCGACAGCGGGGAACGATACCTCAGTACGGAGCTCTTTGCCGGCAAAGAAGAGACCACAGTGCGCCTGTACAACACCCTGGTGCGGAAGAAGGAATTTTTCAAACCCCGCGATTCGGAGAACGTTCTCATACATTCCTGCGGTCCCACGGTCCATGAAATTCCTCATGTCGGGACCTACCGGAGATTCGTCGTGACCGACCTGCTCGTCCGGTATTTGACGTACCGCGGTTACCGGGTCAGGCAGGTGACCAATGTCATCGACATGGCGGACCGGTCCATCAGCGGTGCCGAGCGCTCAGGCATGGAGCTGAAGGATTTCACGGGTCGCAACATGGCCGTTTTCTTCAGTGATGTCGGGAAGCTGAGCATTTCAAACGATACCCTCTACCCCCGGGCAAGTGAACACGTGAACGACATGGTCGCCCTGGCTGAGAAGCTTGTTGAAAAGGGATATGCCTATGAGAAGTTGCGGTCCCTCTATTTCGACATATCACGGCTCGAGGATTACGGTATGCTGTCGAACATCGATCTGAAACAGGTCCGGCACGCAAGTACGACCGACCAGGATGATTATGAAAAGGAAAGTCCCGTTGACTTTACCCTTCTCAAGCGGTCGACGCTGGCGGAACTGAAGAAAGGGATCTATTTCAAGACCCGATGGGGGAATGTCCGGCCGAGCTGGCATCTTGAGTGCGCCGCCATATCCATGAAATATCTCAATGAATCTTTCGATGTTTTCCTCAGCGGAACCGATATCATATTTCCTCACTGTGAAAATGTCCTTGCCATCGGGAAGGCGGCCACGGGAAAGAATATCGCCCGGTATTGGCTGAACAGCGAGCTGGTCATGGTGGACGGGAAGAAAATGTCACGTTCTCTGAAAAACGCCTATACTATCGAGGACCTGGAAAAAATGGGCTATACCGGCAGAGAGCTCCGCTATTTTCTTCTCAGCTCCCATTACCGCAAGCCGCTGAATTTTTCCTTCGGCGCTCTCGACACGGCCCGGAATACCATCAGGAGACTGGATCACTTCATCCAGCGGCTGAGCCACTATTCGCCGGGAAGCGGGCATGCCGATGTGGACCAGCACATCTACGATGTGCGTCAGGGATTCAGGGAAGCAATGGACGACGACCTCAACGTGTCAGGTGCCCTTGCGGCGATCTCCGAGTTCGTTCGTGTCGTAAATATCCCCCTTACCGAGCGTCGACTCGGCGGAGAGCAGGCTGATGAAATCCTCAGGACCCTGGGGCGGATGGACGCCGTTCTGGGGATAATGGATTTCGGGGTACGGAAGATCGGCAGTGATATCGTGAAACTCATCGAGGAACGGGAGGATGCGCGCAAAGACCGCAGGTGGGATGAGGCGGACAGGATCAGGCGTGAGCTCGCCCGAAAGGGGGTCATGGTTCACGATACGCCGGACGGACCCTTCTGGACGCTCCAATAGGATACCCCGCGGCGGGAGAGGGTTCTTTTTCTTCCGGGATACGGTCAGCGTTGCCATGAACGGTTACAGTCACTATAAAACGGCCGCTGTGGCGGCCTGCCTGGTTGTATTCATGACTGCATTCGCGCGGCCGGCCAGCGCGGACATCTTCATGCGTGTCGACGAGCAGGGGACCATCTGCCTGACCAATCTTCCCGGGTCTCCCGATTACCGGTTGCTGATAAAGGAACGGCGTCCCCGGAGTAATGCGTTGCCCGGCACCTATGACGTCATTATTAAGGAAGCTGCAGAGGCTTACCGTGTCGAAGCCCCTCTCCTGAAGGCGATGGTAAAGGTTGAATCCGATTTTGATCCCCGGGCCGTTTCCGCCAAGGGTGCCCGGGGACTCATGCAGCTCATGCCGCAAAATTTTGATATGCTGGGTGTGAAAAACCCCTTTGATCCCCGCGAGAACATCATGGCCGGGACCCGGTATCTGAAAGGCCTGCTCGATCGTTACGAAGGTGATATCGATCTGGCCCTGGCCGCTTATAATGCGGGTCCTGACGCGGTCGACCGGTTCGGAAGGATTCCCCCCATAGAGGAAACGCAGAAATATGTTCAGCGGGTACTGGAATACTACCACCTTTTAAAATAGATGACTTCGCAAAACTGTATCAGGGGATCTGAAATCAGGGATCAGGGATACAAGGGGTCTGCAGGATCAATGATCGGATCATTTGCATACTCACACTTAACGCTTTCAGATATCCTTTTTTAAGCGGCTATTGAAACGGTTTATGGTTTTTCTCCTCCCTTTGTAAAGGGAGGCCGGGAGGGATTTTCGTATGTAAAATCCCCCCAAACCCCCTTTTATCAAAGGGGGGCTTTTCACTTTGTCGCTCTGTCGCTTTGCCCCTCTGCCACTGCTTTCGGGCCGGCGAAAAAGGGATTCGGAACCTGGATTAGAGATTCGAAATTCGGATCTTTCGCTGAACCCTTCACGTCTCTTTTTCAGCGGCTCCTGCCGACGCCGACCCGTTCACAGAATGCCTCCAACGGACACCGGCTGCACAGAGGTGAGAGGGGAAGACAGGTGTTCCTCCCGAAAGCGACCATCAGTGTGTTGTAATCGATCCAGTATTCCTTCGGAAGCTTTGACCTGAGGACATGTTCGGTCTCCTCGGGGGTCTTTGTCCTCACGTATCCCAGGCGGTTCGATATCCGGTGGACATGGGTGTCCACGCAGATACCCGCCCCTCCATAACCGAGTGTGACGACGAGGTTCGCCGTCTTTCTTCCAACACCTTTCAGCGTGAGGAGTTCTTCAAGACTGTCCGGTACCCGGGAGTCGTACTTCTCCATGAGCTCATGGCTGATGTGAAGAATGGTTTTTGCCTTGTTACGGTAAAAACCCACGGGATAGATGGCCTCGATGATCTGCTCTTCCGAAAGTTCCAGCATTTTTCGGGGGGACCGGGCCAACGAGAAAAGGCGGTGCGCTGCTTCCGCCGTTACCTCGTCCTTGGTACGAAGGCTGAGAATGGTGGAGATCAGGATTTCATAAGGCGTTCGCTTCCGTTCGGCGAGGTCGGTGACGATGGGAAGCGTTTTTGACCGCAGGTGTTCTCTCAGGAGGGATATGACAGTGGAAATGTCTGTGTCGTGCATGACTTAAAAAAAGTGCCTGAGTGCCTGAGTTCCTGAGTTCCTGAGTGTGATCGTAATCCGTAATCCCCGTTTCACTCATACCCTTCTTCGTCGGCGAGGATATCCAGGTGCAGGGTGGCGATGTCCTCCACGTCGAGGTTCGGTTCTTCCTGGGTGTCCCTGAAGTCAACGATTTTCAGGTAGCGGTTGCAGACGTTGCAGACATCGACGCGGTAATTCTCCTCACCTTCGATGGTGAAATAGGCCAGGGTCTGCTGGTCTTCGTTCCCGCAGAAGGGACACTTCACCCGCTGGAAATGCCATTCGATCCCGCACTGGCTGCAGAAAAGATAGCGCCACCCCTCTTCGTGTTTGAGTTCCCCTATCTTCGGCTCCCGGCCGCAGATCGGGCAGTATCCTTCCGACCACTGCGCCTTTTTCACGGCCTTGCCGTATTTTTCGGAGAGGTGCTCCAGGTAGGGCCGCAGGCTCTCCTCGATGAGAAACCCGAGGAGATCGAAAAGGGTGGATTCTCCATCATTCTCGTCTTCCTCTTCGACCTCGCAGAGGAAGGACGTGCGGACAAGTTCCGAGAAATCGAGCGATCCCTTCTCGATCCCGTCTATTATCTCCCTGGCTTCTTCCGGGGTGCGCTTCTTGGCAATGTCGAGAAGGGCGAAAAAGTAGTCCTTCGGGCCACTCAGGTCGAACTTTTCCCCGGCAAAATCGACAAGGGGAAGCCCCCCCTTCAGTTTTGCATCAACCAGTTCGTCCTTGACGTTGAAAATGTCGCCGGTGATCTTCCGGCGGTATTCCTCGCGGAGGATAAGGATCTCCTCAAGTATATCCAGCAATTCCACGTAGTGCGGGCTTGAGTTCTTATATCGCTCGATAGTTTTCAATGTTTCCTTCAATATGTGTTTCATTCTTCTACCCCCACGGGTGTGGTTTACGAAAACGAGTCTTCCTCTATATATCCTTTTGCCGGCAACTTCAAGAAAATATCAGAAATGTTTTCATGAAGTAATATTGCAGTGAGAACAGGAAGTTATATCTTTCCGGAGGGTTGTTTCCGAACCGGTTCGTCCTGTGGCAGGCCGGGCATATAAAAAAGGCCTGCCGGATAGCCGGCAGGCCTTTCCGTCAAATGCTCATTGGCTTATCATCAATGATGAGCCGCTCCTTCCCTTTCTTCTCCGAAGACTTCCAGTTTTCCTGACTCTTCCATTTCTCTGAGCCACTTGGGGCACTGCTTTTCACACCATGTACGGGTGACATAACCGGTGAATATCGCCGGCGCGGAGCCGGGAACACCGATGGTGCCGAGGTACAGGTGAATGAAAAAGAAGGGAAAGATGACCAGCATGCCCAGGGCATGGAGGGGATACATCCAGCTCACCAGGATGCGGGGCAGGCTCAGGGGAAACCACATGATCAATCCCGATATGACCATGAGGATGCCAAAAACCGCCACGGCCAGGAAGAACGCCTTCTGCCCTGGGTTGTATTTTCCCGTTTCCGGTGGATTTTCCACGTGCCAGAGGTATCCGCCGGCGCACATGATCCACTCCAGGTCCTCGGGGAATTCAAAGATGCCCGCTTCGCGCCACCATTTGAGGATGGCGAAGAACAGGGCTGGAATGAAGAAGAGTCCCGTGAAGTTATGGACCAGTTTCAGGTTCTTCAATCCTCCCAGGGGAATCGCCAGAAAGTTGAAGGAATGGAACATCATGCCCAGACCCGTTATGATGAGGATCAGGCAGGTGATGGCCAGCCACCAGTGTATGATCCGCTCAAAGCCGTCGCTTACTTTTATCATTCCTTTTTTGGGTATCATCTTATTCACCTCCTCCCTGGCCTGCCTGGTCCCCGCTCGTGTCTTTCGGCCCGTGCAGGATGTAATGCAGGAAGGCGCCGAGAAGGACGCCGCCCGTAGCCAGCAGACTGAGCGGTTTCAGCAGATCTTTCCAGGCAAGAACTGAAAGGGGTACTCTCGGTTTTTCCGGCAGACCCTCGTACAGACCGGCCTTTTCCGGCAGGACATAGATCATGTGAGTTCCCTTCACGTACTTATCGCCGTACACCGACGCATCACCGCCCAGTTCCTTTACTCTCTGGTAGGCGAGTTTGATCATTTCATCCTTGTCGCCGAACTGCAGGGCGCCGGTCGGGCAGGCCTTCACACAGGCGGGTTCCAAGCCGTTGTCGATACGCGAGAAGCACATGTCGCACTTTGCCACCTTATCCGTCGCCGGGTCGTAGCGGGGAATGTTGAAGGGACAGGCGAAGATGCATTCCTTGCAGCCGATGCATTTCTTCTCGTCGAGAGCGACGGTGCCGTACTTCGTATAGTGAAGGGCCCCGCTCGGACAGACCTTTACGCAGGCCGCGTCGGTGCAATGCATGCAGGCTTCCTTCCGGAAGAGCCATTTCACATCGCCGTTGCCGTTGGATACTTCCTGAAAGCGGATCAGCATCCACGTGTTTGGCTGGAGGTCCGGGGGGTTCTGATATGTCCCTCTGTTATAGGTCTGCTTTGCGGGCAGCTGATTCCATTGCTTGCAGGCAAGCTGGCATCCTCTGCATCCGGTACATTTTGAAAGATCGTAGAGTTTGACTTTTTCGGACATGGCTTACACCCCCTTCCTTTCGATATTCACCATGAACGATTTGCTCTCCGGTATCATGGTGTTCGGGTCACCGATGAAAGGCGTGAGCAGGTTGGCCGCGTCGCCCGTGGTAAATATCTCGGGTTTCTTGTCGCCATGGACATATTTTCTCATGGCCGTCGTTACCCAGCCATAGTGCCAGGGGATGCCGACCTGATGAATGACCTGTCCGCCAATGTTGAAGGGTTTGAACCGCTCCGTGACGATGGCCGTGCATTCCACTTCGCCCCGCACCGATCTGACGACGATCAGGTCACCGTTCTTAACGCTTTTCAATTTCGCCAGTTCCGTGCCCATTTCAACGAACATGCCGGGCTGCATTTCGGCGAGCCATGGTGTCCAGCGCGTCATGACGCCCGTCTGCCAGTGTTCACTCACGCGATACGTCGAACAGACAAAGGGAAAACGGGGATCACAGGAGGCCCGTGACGCCGCTTCATCGCCCTTGAGGTCGAACCGGAATATAGTGGGGTTGATGAACTGCGGTGAGAGCAGGTTTTTCTCGATGGGACACTCAAGCGGTTCGTAGTGCTCAGGGAAAGGACCGTCCTTGAGCCCCGGACCGAAGATACTTCCCACACCGTGGGGTTTCATGATGAAGGGCGGCCGGCCGGAACCGGGTGCGCCGACACCGTCGGGGACATCGCCGACCCAGGTGGAACCGTTCCACATGATGACGGGATGTTCCTTGTCCCAGGGTTCGCCTGTTTCAGGATCAACGGAGGCTCCATTGTAGATGATCCTCCTGTTCAGAGGCCAGCACCAGGACCACTCGGAATAGAGACCGACACCGGAACGATCCTTGCCGCCGCGGCGTGCCGCGTTGTTGCCGTCCGCATTGTAGGACTGGCAGTAGAGCCAGTTGCCTGATGAGGTCGAGCCGTCGGCCTGAAGGAAAGTAAAATTAGGAACCAGGTCGCCCTTCTTGAACTGCTGGCCCTTGACCTCCCTGTCCTCCAGGAAGTAGCCGTTGATCTCCCTGGCGATGTAATTCGTATCGAGATGGCGTATCCTTCCGTCGGCGCCCATGGGACCGTAAGGCCAGGTCATCTTGGTGAATGCCTCGGCCAGGGGACCGCCTTCTTTCTCATAGAGTTCCTTTACCTTGAAGTAGAGCTCCGTGATGATCTCGCCGTCGGGAAGTGCGTCTCCTGGCGGTTCGACCGCTTTGTACCGCCACTGCATCCAGCGTCCGCTGTTGGTGATGCTTCCCTCTTTCTCAATGGAAGCCGCGCAGGGGAGACTGAATACCTCGGTCTTGATCTTTGCCGGGTCCATGCCGGGACCCCGCCAGAAATTACCCGTCTCCGTGTCGAATATGTTGACGTTGACCATCCAGTCCAGCTTGGTCATGGCCTGCCTTGTCTTGTTGGAACTGGCACCGCTGCAGGCGGGGTTCTGCCCCCAGGAGAAGAAGCCCGTGAATTTCCCGACGCCCATTTCATCAAAGATATTCAACCATGTATAGGTCTTACCGTCATCCAGCTTGGGAAGGTAGCCGTAAGCCTCTTCCAGTGCTGCGTTCGTTCCGTAATGTGCCCGCAGCAGGCTGGCCATGTACACGGGTGTGTTCTTCCACCAGTTCAGGCTCTTCGGCTCCTTTGTGACCGGGGTGACGGCCTTCAGGTATTCTTCCAACGTTGTCTGCGATCCCGTCGGTGTTTTCAAATAGCCGGGGAGAATGTGGAAAAGCAGGCACTGGTCTGTTGACCCCTGGACGTTTGATTCGCCCCGGAGCGCGTTCACGCCCCCGCCGGTGACCCCCATGTTGCCCAGGAGCAGCTGAATAATTGACATGGTCCGGATATTCTGCACGCCCACCGTATGCTGGGTCCAGCCCATGGCATACATGATGGTGCCCGCTTTGCCCCTCTCGCCGGTCTTGGCGTATTCCTTGTAAACTTCAAGCAGCTTGTCCTTGGGCGTTCCCGTGATGTTCGATACCATGTCCACGTCGTACCGCGAATAGTGTTTTTTCAGGAGCTGAAATACACAGTTCGGGGCCGTGAGGGACGTGTCCTTTACGACGACGCCCTCCGGGTCCGTCACGAAGGACCAGGTGGACTTGTTATACGCCGCTCCCTCGAGGCCCGAGAAGACACCGTTGTTATCGCCGGGCATCCTGAAATCGGGATTTACCAGGAACGATGCGTTTGTGTAATATTTGACGTATCTTTCGTTATAGAGGCCGTTATCCAGGATGTACTTGATCATACCTCCCAGAAAAGCGATGTCCGTGCCGGACCTGAGAGGCGCGTAAAGATCGGCCTTTGCCGATGTCTGCGTGAATCTCGGGTCGACACTGATCAGTTTTGACCCCTTTTCCATTGCTTTAGTGACGTACTTGAAGGAGATGGGGTGGTTCGAGGCGGGGTTGCTCCCCATTGCCAGGATACAATCACTGTATTGAATGTCAATCCAGTGATTGGTCATCGCGCCGCGTCCGAACGACTCTGCCAGAGCCGCAACAGTCGCGGAGTGTCAGATACGGGCCTGATGTTCAATATAAACCAGACCCAACCCCCTCAGAAATTTTTGGTACACGAAACATTCTTCGTTGTCCATGGCGGCGCTGCCCACCGATGCCAGCCCTTCGGTGCGGTTCACCACCTGGCCTTTGTCGTTTTTGAAAACGAAGCTCTCATCCCGACTTTTCTTGATGTTACGCGCAATTTTCTCCAGAGCCCATTCCCAGGTGACTTCCTTCCATTCCGTGGCATAGGGTGCCCGGTAGAGAACCTTGTCAAGCCTGTTTTTGTTCTGGGAAAGCTGGTAGATAGAACCGCCTTTGCTGCAAAGCGATCCTCTGTTGATAGGATGATCCGGATCCCCTTCGGTATTGATTACTTTGCCGTCCCGGCTGGATACGATAATACCGCATCCGACGGAACAATAGGGGCAGATCGTGGTAGTCTCTTTCGCGTACTTTATCTTCAACGGCTGCGCAAAAGCGGAAACGGGCTTCAAGTTGATGCCGATGCCGCCGGCCATCAAAGCAGTACCAGAGATCTTTAGGAACCCTCGTCTGCTGACATCCATAACAACGCTCTCCTTTCTTCAAAATGTTGAACAGAAACTTTTCGTGATTCGCTATTCTTACAAAACGGATTTCGTAATTTTTTTATGAAGATTACAATCCGCGTAACGCGCACCGGGTTACTGTGTTACATGATTTGCAGACGATACTCAGGATAATCGAGAACTATGTACAACATGTGACCGGTAATCATGCCTTTTCACTCCGCAATAGCTTCCCGTGTCCGATGAGCACTGACTTCAATTGCTGACCACTGGTCATAAGTTCATTTTTTCTAGCAACGACGAGGTTCAATGTCAAGACAAATTTCAAATATCAACAGTAATTTCTACCCTTTGTGTCATAATTGACATATGAAGCTATTGAAATGATTATTACCTCGTACTGAGTGTCATTACTGTTTAGGATATCACTATTGCAATATCAATATTAAAGTGATACTTCATCACTATTATTGGTTGGAAGGTAGTGCAACAGAGCAGGCTGACAGCTTGGCTTGTTACAAACGATGGATGTGTTTTTCAGGTCTTTATCGGGGAGAATCGGCTATCAAAATTCATTATAAAGTATGGCTTGAAAAAGACGGTCGTGTTCTTTTCGGCAGGGGACGCGAGGAACTTCTACGAGCCATTGATGAATGTGAAAGCCTCAACGCAGCGGCGAAGAAACTGAATATGTCCTACCGGGCAGCATGGGGTCGTCTAAGGGCGTCCGAAGAACGTCTTGGAGTGAAATTGGTTGAGCATTCGAGAGGAAAGAGCATGAGCTTAACGCCGCTGGCCCGTGAACTTCTGGCTCGGTTCGACCGCCTTGAGAGAGAAATTGAAAGGCTTATAGAGAAAAACGAGGGCGGATTCTTCCAAAAAACTGAAAAGAGCGATCCTCCCGACACCTCGAATACCATATAAATTCCAAGGAATCCTGTAAACCAGGACGGAATCCCTCAATTTTCTTTTTTTCCACCTGTATGTTTTGATACACAGTACAGGGCGATGCCGAAAAGCCCGAATATGTATCCGATGCCGCCCATGATCTCCGTCCAGGAAGGACCGCTTTGACGCGATTCGAGCATGGCGGCGATCAGGGGCTTGAGCCGCGCGTCCAGGGCCTCATCTACGATCGCCCGGATTTCTTCGGGGCCGGCGCAGACACAGGGTCCTTCAGCCGGGCCCTCGCGGGGCGATGCCGTTTCCCCCGCCGTGCCGGCCGGAGACAGACCGGGTTCCTGGACGGTGTCCACTGAGGCCGGGGAAGTGTCATCCCCGGCTGATACGGTACATTCCGCCCGATGACCCATGGATGCGTGGAGGACGATCCGAAGATCGCCCCGTTTCGGCAGCTCGAACACGAATTGTCCTCCGTCGTCGGTCGTACCCTCCAGGATCTTGACGCCCTTTTCGTCAAAAACCTCTACCCGTCCGTTCTGCACTTTCTTTCCGTCTCCGAAGTACCCTTCGGTGTAAACGGTGTTGTTTTCAACGTAGGCGAAGAGGTTGACCTTGTGCGCGAGGGCGGGTGAAAGCGCGAACAGGAAGAACCACACAACGGCGATGATGGTGGCTTGGCAGCCTCGTGTCAGGGATTTGTTCCGTTCCATGTCACATCTCCAGAAGTTCCGGTTTCACCCGCTTCAGAAAGACTAGGCAGAAGGCGGTGATGATCCCCTCAATGACCATTACCGGCAGGTGGGCGATCAGGATGATCTTCGCGGGGGTCAGGAACGCCCGGTCGATGCAGGCAAGGGAGAGCGCGACGAGCAGGGCGCTCACGGCGATGGAGAGAAAACCGCAGAAAAAACCCGCGGCCATGACCGCCCGGGTGCTTCGGGTCCTCACGATCCTCCTGAAAAGGTAGAAACAGAGAACAGCGGGAAGCGCCATATTGACGGTATTGATGCCGAGGGTCGTTATGCCGCCGAACTGGAACATCAGTGCCTGCATGGCCAGGGCCACGGCGATGGCGGGGAATGCCGTCCATCCCAATATGATACCGGTCAGGCCGTTGAGCACGAGGTGCACGCTTGAGGGACCGATTGGAACGTGGATCAGGGATGCTATGAAAAATGACGCCGAAAGAACGGCGATCTTCGGCATATTGTGGGCATCCATTTTCTTGATTCCCACGGCAAGTCCCGCTGCGGTCGCTGCAAACCCCGCCACCAGAACGGGCGCGTTCAGAACTCCTTCGGATATATGCATTCGCCTTATCTCATGTTTTCAAACTTGACCCAGATGACGGCGCCGATCTCAACATCCTTGCCCTTTATCTGGGTATCATCCATTCCCAGCGCGGCGAATCCCCACCATCCGGCGCACGGGGCGGCGTAGGTGAACACCCCGTTCTGATCGGCCTTGATGACCTGGGTTATCAGGGACTCGTTCGGCGCTGTATAGCTCACGCCATCGCTGCCGTTATAGAGCTCCACCTCTACTTCCGCGTACGGCACGGGCTTTCCCTTGATCTTGACGATACCCTGAAAGACATTGCCCGCATAGAGGCCGAAGGGCCTTGTCAGAGGAACGATTTCCGTTTTCAGCCCGATTTCCTCGTCCCAGCCGTCTTCAAGACCGAAGGCACTGAGTATGACCTTTGTATAATGCACGATATAGCAGTCCTCGGCGGGTTCCCAGTAGGGCTTTGGTACCATGAAGAACTGGTACACGCCGGGACGCTTCACGGGGTACGTGACGCTCCAGGATTTTCCACCCATGAACGTCGCGGGCTTCAGGTCATCGAGAATATCCGTCGTTTGGCCGTTGAAGAACACACCAAAGCGGGCCGGCTTCTCAAGGTTCATGCCGGATTGCTCGAAGGGGTGAGCGAACATGGCATGGATCTGGACATTTTTTGCGTCCTCCGATGACAAAACCTGCTTCGTGGGAATAAGCATGCCGAAGTGGGCCGTCGCGCCCGAGACCATGACGAACATCAACGCGGCCGTTAAGAGAATAATGCTGAACATTTTTTTCATGAGAACCTGCTCCTGTTTTTTTTACTCAATGGCATGAAAGTAATATTCGTAACACCATTGAACACAAAAAAAGGGGTCGCTGTCGGTTACCCCTTTTTATTCGTTCTACTCCGACTCTTTTCCGAGACTTGACATGCTCAGCGTTCCATATTTGACACCCTTTACCGAGCGCAAACGGTCCGCAACTTCCTCCACATTCCGAGCCTTCCCCCTGACGACGACCACTTCCAGGCAGTTGTCGTGGTCGAGGTGGATGTGCTGGGTGGAGACGATGATGTTCTGATAGTCATGCTGAATACTGACGAGACGGTTGAGAAGTTCCCGCTTGTGGTGATCATAGACATAGGTGATGGCCCCCGCGACCTCGCTGTCCCCGGCCCATTCCTTCCGGACCAGTTCCGCCCGTATCAGGTCGCGCAATGCCTCCGAGCGGTTCGTGTAATTCTTGTTCCTGATGAGACGATCGAACCGGTCGAGGAGCTTTTTTTCAAGGGAGACACCAAATCGAACCAATTCAGACATAGACACCAGCCGTGTTATGAATATCAGATTTGTAACACATGTTCTTCTTGTGTCAAGAAATAAATAAGACGGCTTCGCCGTTTCCCCTCGATCCCTGATCCCGTAATCCACTAATCCGTAATCCGTAATCCCTTAATCCCGACGCCTACCAGGTGCGCCGGTGGCAGGTGAGGCAGGGTTCGTCCTTCTTCGTGAAGATGCTCCGGCTGACTGATGCCGGGTGCCTTTCCGGGAGCGGTTTCATTTCCGGCGCAAGGACCGTTTTGTTCGCCGCTGCTTCGCCGTCGCGCAGGTCCGTTATGCTCAGGAAGAGCGAGCCGTTACCGTGGCATGCCGTGCACCGGGCGTTCTGCGGTGTTCTGCGGCGTATGGAGTGGGGGGTCGCCGGTTTCCAGGTGGGGGCCCGGTCGAAGTTCTTCAGGCCATCGGGACCGTAAAAATCGAAGGTTCCCTGAGTGACCGGCACGTGCCGGAGGGTCACATAGCGTTCAGGCCGCTCCCTGCATCGCTGAGGGTTCAGGCCGATCTTGAGATCCATCGAAGGGGGGTGGCTTGTGAAGACCGGCATGCCTGAGGGATCCTTGCCTACATGGCAGTTGAAACAATTTTTATAGGGAAGGGCGTGGCATACCTGGCAGCTGACCCTGTTTCTGTGGATGGCATGACAGGTCAGGGCGAAGGGTTCCTGCGAGCTCTTCGGGTCATGACAGGCGGTACACCGCGGGCGGGTTGAGACCCCGTAGCGGTCGACCGTCCCCTGTCCCTTTCCGTGCATTTCGCCGGCGCCATGACAGTCTACGCAGGGCATTCCCGCCCGTTCACTGTGGACGTCCGGCTCCATTCCCGGATTGCGGCCACGGTATTCATCCCCCACCCTCGTTCCATGACAGGCGATGCAGCTCTCATCATCGGACGGTCGCTTCAGGAATCGGTGACCCGCCGCAAGGCCGCCGCCGACCTGGGCGGGACGGCTCACATGGCAGCCGCCGCACGTCGCGTGACAGCTCATGCAGTGCTGCTGAACGGCACCGTCCACGAAGGAAGCCTTTTCGGGGAGCTCATGTTTCCTGATGTCTATTTTCTTTTGGATCCCGGCGAGCGTTGTATGAAGACTTCCGATGCCGAGCCGCGTTATCTCCGCGTGACAGGTGCCGCATCGTTTCGATGGAGCGGGATGGGAAGGGTCCTCGATGAGGCCTTCGTGTGCTTCCCGTGGATCTTGGGTATCGGGATCACCCCCGTGGCAGGTTGCGCAGGAGATTTTTCCGTGGACGTCCTTTTTCAGGAAATCCGTGTCGATCAGGTATTTTCTAAAAGGCTCCACCGGAGCCGCTTCCCCGCCTCACCCCTCTCTGTCGTCATCTGCGGACCGGCAGCCGGTGCCGGCCGATCCATCGGTCTGGACACCAGTCAGGCCCTTCAGCCCCTCCTCGCTGGTGTGGCAGGTGATGCAGCCATCGGAAGCAATGGATACGGACGGTATGGTCATTACGAAAAGAAACAGCAACAACGGCAGTATTATGATGTATGAAGCATCAGGGATGCGGTGTCTCCTTCGTTTCATGCCCCGATCCTTTATGATGATCATCGGTAACCCCCGTCATCCGTCACATGTAGCTGTGCAGGCCGGCAAGAATATAATTGACGCCGAGATATGTGAATATCACGGCGGCGAATCCGATTATCGCCAGAAGGGACATCCTGAGTCCCCGCCACCCCCGGGTGACCCGCGCATGCAGATAGGTACCGTAAATAAGCCAGGTTATGAAAGACCAGGTCTCCTTCGGGTCCCATCCCCAGTAACGACCCCAGGCCATGTCGGCCCATGCCGCGCCCGTCACGATCCCCAGGGTGAGGAGGACGAAGCCGATGGAGATCATTCGATAGGTCACTTCATCAAGGAGTTCCTTGTCGGGGAGCAATGAAACGAAACGGCCGACCTCTTGACGCTTTACAAGATACATGATGCTGGTGGCGAAAGAGATGGCGAAACAGGCATAGGCGAGAAAGGAACTCATTACGTGACTGATCAGCCAGTTGCTTTGCAGTGCCGGGATCAGGGGCTCTATTTCACCGGCGACCCTCCCCGACAGCGACGCGTAGGCAAGAAGCAGAAAGGCAAAGAAACAGGAGACGGCGCCGATCAGACTGCCGCGGTACCGTTTTCTCATGAAAAGAAGCATGACCGTGATGGACCATGAAAAGAATACCAGCGATTCGTAGAAATTTGCCAGAGGGGCGTGGCCGTATCCGATATGGTAGGAATGGACCCACCTGAGAATTATGGCGGCAGTCTGTGTAATAAAACCGATGACGGTGATGACCGCCGCGCCCCTGTTTGTTCTATCGCTCCGGAATATGAAGGCCGTCAGGAACAGGAATGCTGAAAAGAAATACACAAAGGTGACGATGCTGATCAGGTAGGTATCCTTCATGAGATTATGCCAGACCCGCCTTCCGCGCCTTTTCCCGGATCCGCTCCTCAAAGGCGGCCGCGTTTCTGTCCGCCTGTGCCGCCACGGTTATCCGTGATCCTCCTTCACCCGTTTCGACGCGCACCCACATACGCTGCCGGCTCACCATGAGGCTCAACGCAACGCCCACGACGATGAGAATGAAGCCCGCCCTGA
Source organism: Deltaproteobacteria bacterium (assembly GCA_016933965.1). Classification (NCBI taxonomy): domain Bacteria; kingdom Pseudomonadati; phylum Myxococcota; class Myxococcia; species Deltaproteobacteria bacterium. The sequence continues at coordinate 16,533 of JAFGTS010000053.1, forward strand.
CGATGTTGACACCGGGATCTTTCCGTATCTGCAGGCCCGAATAGTACAGGCCGTCAAAATCTTCGAAGGTGAAGATGAAATCCCCCGTCGCGCCGGCCTGTGATGGTCTGTTGCGCGGAAGCCAGAAGATCTGGTGGGGGGTTCCGGGTTCGATATACACGGCCAGGACCGCCGGGCCCTGTCCCTCGAAATTGGGAACGAACCGGCCCACCGCGATACTGGCGTCGACGCCGGGAAGAGAGGCCTTCTTCATGGGAAGTACCGTGAGCCGATGGTTCTCGCCGGTCCTCTGATCCCGGGCGTCGATGGTGAAATCTTTGACGGCGGCGAGCTCGTAAGTGGATTGATGGAACTTCAGGCCGCGATAGAAGAGCGGGTGGTTGACCTGAATCGAATCCGAGAGAACGGGCTTTTCATTTTCAAGTATCGTCACGTCCGTTTTGAACACCCGGGGCATTCCCGACGGATAGAAATCCACGGTGAAACGGTCGCAGCGCACGCTGAAATCAAGGGTCACGCCGTCGTCATCACCGGAACGGAAGATCATATTCGATTCCTGCCCCTCGATGAGCGTCATCGAGCCGGTGAAGCCCCAGATCGTTCCGATCAGGGCCCCTCCAAGGATAAGCAGGACACTCAGGTGAACCAGCGGCATTCCCAGCTTCGCCCACCGCCATCGCTCACAGAAGAAGTACATTTTCCCGTCCCTCCGGGTGATCCGGGGAGACGGGCCGAAGGCTTTCAGAAAAGAGATCGTCCGCTCTTCGATTACCGGAAGAGGGTCATCGCTGTGAATGGCGATTCTGGTCCGGGAGTCGGTGAATACCGAGTCGTCCGCCTCGCGTGCTTCACGCGCGATCTGCCGCCGAATCGCCGGGATGCGCTGGATCGTGCAGGCTGTTATGTTCATGGCGAGCAGCACCAGGAGAGAGATGAACCACCATGAATGGTACATGTCGAAGAGATCGAAGAACTCAAGAATGGAGAACATCCGGGGGCTGTACAACGTTTCATACCGTTCAAGCGGCAGGCCCTGTTGGATGATGGTTCCGAAGATGGATGCGACGGCCAGCGTGAGAAAGAGGACGATGGTCAGTCTCACTGAAGCCAGAAAGTTGTAAATGCTCTTACCCATTCCATCCGTTCCCCCGAGTGTTGTGGTGATAATATCCATTTCACACCCTCTGTCAAGGCAATAACAAGAGCGGCGATGATGATCCCTCCGGGAAACCGTTCCGCCACGAACAGGATTGACCGTCCGGGGACAATCATGTAAGAAGCAGATAAAAATGAGGATAGTATATATGTTGCAGACAGGACATATAGCTTCCGCTCTTTTCGATCTCCTTTCTGAACGGGCGGAGAACACGACGATACAGGATGTACGCATCGGGCTTGGGTATGCGGGCGTCAGGATTGCGGAGGGGAGACTGGGGCTGGCGGCGATCCTGAGGAACGAGTTACGAAGGGGATGCTCCCTGCTGGACCGGGCGGGGACTCTTGCCGGGAGCGGCGCGGTGGAGTTGCTGCGTCTGGTCGTCGACGGCCGGAACCCCCTGGAAAAGGCCCTGGGCCTGGCAACGGCCAACGCCCTGTCCGGGCCGGTCGAGGAACCGGAGAGTGATGCCCTGGAGGAAATGAACCTGTCACCCGATGACCGGGTAGCAATGGTGGGATTTTTCGGTCCCCTTCTGGGACGGATACGGAAGCGTGGCGCGTCCCTGGACATTATCGAGAAGGACCCGTCCATGGGGCCTTCATCACCGGTACAGGAACGGCGGAAAATACTCGGTGACTGTACGATCGCCATTATAACGGCAACATCGATACTGAATGATTCCATCGAGGAGATCCTCAACGAGTTGAATTCCCCCCGTCATGCAGTGATCCTGGGGCCCTCGACGCCGCTGTGCCCGGAAGCTTTTCTGGGGACCCCCGTAACGTATCTCGGGGGGTCGGTTCCCCGGGATCCCGAAAAGGTTCTCACGATCATTTCCGAGGGCGGAGGAACGCCCGCCATGCGTCCCTGCCTCAAGTTCGTCAACCTTCGTCTGCAAGGAAGTGATGGGTCGCCGTGAAGGGAACGATTCCGATCCTGTCCATTGTCGGCAGGTCAAATTCGGGCAAGACCACCCTGATCGAAAAACTGGTCAGGCGGCTGGTGGGAGAAGGGTACCGGGTGGCGACCATCAAGCACAACCGGGGTGGTTTCGATATCGATCACGAAGGAAAGGACAGCTGGCGCCACAAACAGGCGGGGGCGAGAATGACCGTGCTCGCGTCACCCGGCAGGGTCGCCGTTATTGAAGATGTGGGACGGGACCTTTCGATCGGTGAACTGCGGGAGCGGTATGTTCATGACGTGGATATCATCATTGTGGAAGGATTCAAGGCGAACCCCTATCCAAAAATAGAGGTGTCCCGTTCGGTGACGGGACAGGAACTGCTCTGTTCCGTCGACGACAACCTCATCGGCGTGGCGACCGACCGGCCCGTTGTTCCGGGGATGACCCGTTTTGATATTGATGACATTGAACCCCTGTTCGAGCATATCGTGGATCTTTTTCTGACGGAGTGAGGTCGGCGGATCGATCATGAGAGAAATAGACTGGATGGAGGTTTTCAAATGGGTGTTCATCGTTCTCCTGGCCGGTTTTATCGGCCAGTTCGGGAAACGGTTGGCCGATCATCTGGTGAAACGGGGAACCCGCCTGAAAAAGGGCTCACAGAAGGAGGGGGGCGAAGCACCAGCTGCTGAGGGTGGGACCATCGAGCCGGCGGAGCAACTCTCTTCACCATCAAAAGCGGTAGAGGGAATATCCCCGGAAGAAGATGTGAAGGCCCGGGCAAAACGGGAGAAAAAGGAAGCAAAGGCCCGGTTGAAGCTCATGAAAAAAGAAGGGGGAAAGACGGATTAGCGGATTACGGATTAAGAGATCGTTATTCGTGATTCGGGAATCGTACTTTGGGAATCGGATAACGAGATCACTCATTGTGTCATTCCCGCGCAGGCGGGGATCCATTGAGTCGATCACCCTCGTCTTTTATGGAATAATAGTCATTCCCGCGCAGGCGGGGATCCATTTTTGTTAAGATTCTGCAGAGATCCCTGGATTCTGGAATGACGGACGTACCATTGGGAAAGGTGAAAGGTTGTTTTTCCGGGCGACGGCCTCGAGGAAAAAGCTACGAATGAGCAGTATGGAAGACAGGAACGGCAGGAAGGAACGGGATATCATCCTTGATTCGATCACCGATGGCGTCTTTACCGTCGATCACCGGTGGCGGATCACCTCTTTCAACCGGGCGGCCGAGGAGATCACCGGTGTGTCCCGGGAGGATGCTGTGGGGCAGCTCTGCAAGGACGTGCTGAAGGCCGACGTCTGTGAAGGGGAGTGCGTTCTGCGACAGACCCTGGAAACGGGGGAGCCCATCGTCGACCGTACCGTTCATATCGTCAATGCCGAGGGAGAGCAGATCCCGATCAGCATTTCAACGGCGCTGCTGCGGGATGCCGACGGTACCGTGATCGGTGCCGTCGAGACCTTCCGGGATATCACCGACGTCGAAAAGCTGCGCAAGAAGATCGAGCAGAAGTATACCTTTGAAGACATCATATCGAAGAACCACCGGATGTTTCAGCTTTTCAGCATGCTTCCCGATATCGCCGAGAGTGAGAGCACCGTATTGATCGAGGGAGAAAGCGGAACGGGAAAGGAGCTCTTCGCACGGGCGGTCCATAATCTGAGCCCTCGAAGGAACGGTCCCTTTGTGACGGTCAATTGCGGTGCCATCCCCGATACCCTCCTTGAATCGGAACTCTTCGGATACAAGGCCGGTGCCTTCACCGATGCAAAGCGGGACAAACCGGGACGGTTCAGGCGGGCCCAGGGCGGGACCATTTTTCTTGATGAAATAGGAGATATTTCGCCGGCCCTGCAGGTTCGCCTTCTGCAGGTCCTTCAGGACAGGACCTATGAACCGCTGGGTTCCGTGGCAAGCGAAACGGCCGATGTCCGGATCATCGCCGCGACGAACAGAAACCTCCAGGAACTGGTGAAAAAAGGGACCTTCAGGGAGGACCTGTTCTACCGGATCCATGTGATCGCCCTGTCATTGCCGCCGCTGCGCGATAGAAAGGAAGACATCCCTCTTCTGATCGATCATTTCATCAAAACCTTCAATTCACTGCAGAACAAGAGGATCGCCGGCATCACCGACGAGGCGCTTGCATGCCTGATGTCTTATGATTATCCGGGCAATGTCAGGGAACTGGAGAACATCATCGAGCGGTCCTTTGTCCTGTGCAAATCAACTCATATACAGCGGGAGCACCTGCCCGAACCGATCTGCAGCACCGGTGAGATCAGCTATGCCGACCATTCCGAGGCCATGTCGCTCGGAGAAATGGAGGCTGTGTTCCTCACGAACGCGCTGCGGAGGAACAACTGGAACCGCTTGAAGACCGCCCGGGAACTGGGCATGCACAAGAGCACCCTCTACAGGAAAATAAGATCGCTGGGCATCACCATACCGGGAAGAAAAATTAAGTGACGAAGGTGGTACTTCACGTGGGGGATACGAATTCGGGGACATACATGGGTTGAGATGGGCGTAATGAATTGATGGCTCATAGTGTGGGATAAAGGTCCATTATGCCCCCGTCATCGCTTTCGGATCAGCGGTTTCCCGCCGCCTCCGACCGTATCGGCCGTCATTCCGGCCGGCCTTTTTCCGGGAGAGCGTTTGGGCTCCGCCTCCCGGGACAGGGATTACATAAGGCAAACCACGAGTGCTGTTAATCAGGGAATCCCTGATTCAAGGGGTGGAAAAACCTGATTGCTGGTGCGGGGCAGGAGGATTCTCGAACATCATATCGAGCAGGCCGGGGCTCAGGTAGAGACCGCCGCACATGCACCGCCGGATCCCCGTTGCCAGTTCCCGGCAGGCGCAGTCCTTCAGGATGTAAGCTGACGCCCCCGCCTCAAGCAGCCGGGACACCAGTTGCCGGTCGTTGAAAAGTGATAGGATCATGACCTTCGTTTCCGGCGACGCTCTGAGAATTCCCCGTACCATTGCAAGCCCGCTCATGTCCGGCATGCTGATATCCATGACAACCGCGTCGGGAAGGTATTCTCCGGCCCGCTGGACCGTCGTCCGCCCGTCCACGGCTTCCGCGACGACGTTCATGTCACTCTCGCGGGTGACAAGCGTCCGAATGCCGTCGCGAACCATCTTCCGGCTGTCCGCTATGAGCAGTGAGATCATAGGGTACATGCTCCGTCCTGTCAGTGCACTTTTCGCGAAGTTCTCATCTATTGGGCTTTTCGATTGCTTCTCTTCCATATCTTCATTTCTTCCGCCCGGCGGATGAGTTCTTCCCTGAACCGCGGATGGGCGATATTGATCAAGGATTCGGCCCGTTCCCAGGTCGACTTTCCCTTGAGCAGGGCGATGCCGTATTCCGTGACGACGTAATGTACGATCGACCGGGGGACGGTGACGATCGAACCGGGCCTCAGGGTCGGTGTGATGCGGGAATGAACCGTTCCGTCACGATCGGTATGGGTCGAGCTGAGGCAGATGAATCCTTTGCCGCCATGGGACTGAAAGGCGCCGAAGATAAAATCGAGCTGTCCTCCCGTTCCGGACTTGTGAGCCGGCCCGATGGATTCGGAACAGACCTGGCTGAAGAGGTCTACCTCTATGGCGTTATTGACGGCAATCACCTTGTCGTTCACGGCAATCACCCGGGGATCGTTCACGTAATTGACCGGATAGGACGCACATGATGGATTATGATCAAGGAAATCATAGAGTTTTCTGGTTCCCATGGCAAAGGTGTAGGTCATCTTGTAGGTGTCTATCTTTTTCCGTGCCCCCGTCGCCCTGCCGGCGCTATACAGATCGACGCAGGAGTCGACCAGCATTTCCGTGTGAATGCCGATATCCCTCAGATCACTCTCGGCGATCATCCGGCCGATCACGTTGGGGAGACCTCCGATGCCGAGCTGTATGCACGCCCCGTCCTCGATCTCAGTCATGATGTGCCGCGCTATGGCATTATCAACATCCGTCGGCTTCGGGGCGGCGATCTCACGCAGGGGCTCGTTTTTACCCTCAACAATATGATCGACACGGGATATGTGTATCGATTCCTGGTTCCCTCCGAGGCAGTATGGCACGGAGTCGCTGACCTCCACCACGATGGTCTTCGCCTTGCTCAGGACGGAGCAGGTCAGGGAATTGCAGACGCCGAAGTTGAAGTACCCCCGGGCATCCATAGGGGCCACCGTCAGAAAGACCACGTCGTAGTCGTGGTATTTTCTGATGATCCGTGGTGCCTGGTGATAGGTCAGAGGCACGTAATAACAGAGATTTTGGTCGTGAAGGCGTCTCGATACGGTCCCGAAGTGCCAGTCTCCCAGGCTCACATGCTCCTGGTGAGGATCGGCCTCGGCGACCTTCGGAGTTTCCGTGAAACAGGTTCCCCGGATTTCGACATCGTGAAGCTCTGCCATACGACGGGCAAGGGCCTCATCGATGGTTTTCGGGAAGAGGATGAATTCACCGTAGAAGATCCGGTTTCCCGAGTGCACCAGGCGTGCCGCCTGTTCCGGTGTAATCAGCTTTTCGCGGTACTGCCCCGTTTCGGCCGTTCGGGTTCCCGGCACCAGTTTCAGAACAGGGGATGCCCCGCCGGGGACCGGTGCCGGGATGTTTCCGAGGTTATTGTTTGTGGTGATGCGTCGCGCCCGTGGGCTGGTTTTCATGACAGGATCTCCTTTCATGCTACCGCGCGATCTCCATGGGAGTGACCATCGTTACCCGGGTGCCGACGTTTGTGATCGATTCAACATCCAGGTGACCGCCGGCATAGGTGATCTCCCTTCGGATCCTGCCAATGCCGGTCCCGCGGGCGAACTGAACGAGGGCTTCTTCATCGCCGGCATCGAATCCCCTGCCCCTGTCTTCCACAACAACCGTCACGTTCCGTCCGTTTGTCCCGGCGGTGACCACGGCCTTCCCCGAGCCTGCATGCTGGGCGACGTTTTTCAGAAGTTCCCCTGTACTCAGGAAGAGCAGATATCCGATCCGCTTGTCCACCGGTATGCGTTCCGTTTCTTTTTTGAATTGCACTGTAATGTTCATGTTCTTTTCACATTCCGCCGCCAGCCACTCGAGGGCCGTTCCCAGTTCCTTGTACACGCAGGATGCCCGCCCCAATTTCCGGATGAAGGCGTTCCTGTCCTCTGTATGGTAGGTGCCCGTGTCGGCCATTTTTTTCATTCTGTCGATCTGGGGCTTCATCTTCATCGGTGTCACCACGGGCAGGTCATCTTCCGCCAGCAGTGTGACCAGTTGCCAGGCGATGTTGAGTGCCTTTCCACTTCCGTTTGCCGGTGTATGCCGTGGTGTTTCGAGGATCGTCTCGAGCCGTTCAACCATTTCCAACGCTTCATTTCTCATCATTGTTCCGTACCTCCTGTTTCCTTTCTTTCAGGGGTGTTGCTGTTTCCTGAAGTCGAGTTGAAGATAGGTCAGGAAGGAAGTTTTTGGTATCGGGACAAACCCGATTCAGGGAGGTGGAAACCCTGAAAGGAAATGGGGAAAATAAAAAGAAGAGGGTGCAGAATGGATGAGACGAAGGTGGGGAAACTGGAAATATCAGGTCTCCAGCGTGGTCAGCCCCTCGCGAATGGCGTATTTCACGAGTTCAGAGAGGGAATGTATGTCCAGCTTTTCCATGATGTTCGCCCGGTGTGTCTCCACCGTCTTGACGCTCAGGTTCAGCCGGGCGGCGATATCTTTCGTGCTGACACCCTCGGCGATCAGCTGCAGCACCTCGCGCTCACGTTTGGTCAATTCCGTAAAGGCCGACCGCTCCGTGCTTGCTGACTTGCTGACAAAGCGCCGTACCACGATATCGGCGATTTTGGGACTCAGGTATATCTGATTATCGACGACGGCTCGGACGGCCCGGGCGAGCTCGTCAAAGGCGCTGTCTTTCAGCAGGTACCCCGATGCGCCGGCCTCGAGCATGCCCGATACGAAACGCCGGTCCGAATGCATCGACAGGGCGATCACCTTTACCCCGGGGGCTTCTTCTATGATCGCCCGGGTGGCGTCAATACCGTTCAGATCAGGCATGGTAATGTCCATAATGATGATATTCGGGTTCAATTTCTTTGCGAGCTTGACGGCCATGCGGCCGTCCTCGGCCTCGGCCACTACTTCCATGTCCCGCTCGTTCTCGATCAGGGTCCTGAGTCCGTCCCTCACTATTTTATGGTCATCTGCCAGGAGAATCGTTATGCTCATCCGCTTTATATCCTTTCTCTTTCGATGCTCTGAACAAGGGGGGAACGACCATGGTCACCCGGGTCCCCTCCCCCTTTTTTGATTCGATGCAGCACTGGCCTCCCAGGTAATCGAGCCGCTCCCGGATGCTGAAAAGACCGAAGCCGCGTGACCAGTCCCGCGAAAAGTCAAGATCAGATTCGTCGAATCCCTTGCCGTCATCCTCAACGCTGAGGATTATGGTGTCTCCCCTTTTTTCCATGGTGATCAGGGCATTCCCGGTTTGAGCATGCTTGACGACGTTCATCAGCAGTTCCTGGGTGCTGCGGAACAGAAAAAAGGAAATATCCTTGTCAATCTCCGATTCGATCTCGCCCAATTCAAGCTGGACGTGGATAGTATACTTTTCCTGGAACAATTCGGCAAGCCATTCCAGCGCTGCTTCCAGGCCCAGGACGTAAAGGACGGGCGGGCTGAGATCGAGCGTCAGCGTCCGGGTGTCGTATATCAACTGGTCCATCAGTTTGATTATGTCCTTGAGAGGTTCCGCGAGGTATGACGAGGCCGCCTGCTTTTCCAGGCTTTCCAGCTTGATCTTCGCCACTGCCATGGTCTGGCTGATACCGTCGTGAAGCGCCGTCGCGATGAACTGACGCTCCCGTTCTTCCGTCAGTGACAGTTCCGATGCCAGGGACCGGAGGTTTTCATGGTATTCAAGAAGCTTTTCGCGGGCCTTCTTTCGTTCCGTTATGTCTTCATATACGACGACGACCCGTTTGTCCTTGATGCTGTCGCCGATGATGGATGCGCTCATCATGCAGATTATGTCGTGGCCGTTTTTATGCCGGCAGGGGAATTCCTCCGTGTGGGTCCTTACCCCGTCACGGATGTTGTAGAACTTTTCTCCCACTTCCTCATACTCGGCGTCGGTTCGATAGAGGCGGCTGCTCTTTTCCCCGATCAGTTCCTCCGGTTTCCAGCCGAATACCGATTGAACGGCATGATTGGCGAATATTATCCGGCGGTCGGCAAGGCCGATGACGGCGTGGGGGATGGCATCAAGAATAGATGCCTCCAGTTCCTCCAGTTCTTCCATGCGCTGCCGGGCCTCACGGATTTCCGTCACGTCCATGACGTTTCCCAGCACCAGGCGTTTCCCGGAATAGGTGATGGGTGTTACCGTTTCCATCATCCACTTGATGTCACCCTTTTTGGTAACGATCCGGTAGGTATAGGGGAGGGACCGCTTGTTTTCCAATGCCCGCTTGAGATTTTCGCTGATCTTCTTTCTGTCTTTCCTGTGGACGCAGAAGAGACTGTCTTTCCCGACCAGTTCGTGGGGCAGGTATCCCGCGTATCGTGCCGCGTTCTGATTCAGGTAGATGAATTTCCGGTTCTCGACGACATAGACGCCTGCCTGCGTCTCTTCGGCGATGGTCTTGTACAGTTCTTCCGCTTGCTTGCGCTCCGCCACGTCACGGAGGGACACGACCCTCTGCATGCGGCCCATGAAAGCGATGTTCTTTCCCCTGATCTCCACCGGAAGGGTTGAACCGTCTTTTCTCAGACACACTGCCTCATAGCACTGTTCGGAGGCGGTCTCGATGTTGTACAGGACGAAATCGCGCCATTCCGGCGCAAAGATGCTCAGAATGTTCATTCCGATCAGTTCCTGGGTCTGGTATCCGGTAATGTCGGTCATGGCCCTGTTCGCCTCCCGGATCACGCCCTCTTCACAGACACTGATACCTTCAAAGGCCGATTCCTGGAGACGGCAGCAGCTGGTCTCGCTCTCACAGAGGATATCCTTTACATCCTCGTATGATTTCACCCGTTTCTCCAGTATCTGTATCCGTTCTTCCAGTTCCTCGTATGTCGGTTTCCCTTTCATCAAAAATCCTCTTCTCCTACTGAGTATGCCTCGTATTCAGTAAGCAAACTTTGTGCCAGGGGGGATAGGATTACGGATTAACGGATTACGGATTACGGAATAGCGGATTAGCGGATTACGGGTTACGAATCCCGATTTTCCGCACTCAGGCACTCAGGCACTCAGGTACTCAGGTACTCAGGTACTTTTTTTTCTCACAGATCCTTCAGCAACAGGTTGGACGGTGATTTTTCGATGGTTTCGCTGAATGAGCGGAGGGTTTCCGACAGAGCCGTGAATTCCCTGGTCTGGGCAAAGGGGATGGTTTCGATCCCCCGGTGCTGCAGCGCGCTGGAAACGGCATGGATGGACAGGGTACTGATATCGAGGGCGGGCTGATAGGCCGGTTCACGGTTGTCGTCCCGATTCGTGCCTGACAGGATATGAGCCTGTTCGAGATCGAAGATGATCTCGTTCACCAGGCGGATCGGTATTTCAAGCTCATGGGATAGTTCGCCGGCCGTCCGGGGTGGCTTCCCCCCGGCGAAATTCTTCACAATCAGATGGGTGATCTGCAGGGTGAGAAGCAATTTCAGGTGTGGGCTGACTTTCAGAGAGTCCGGTTCGAATTCGTAGGTGTCGACATTCTGATGGGCGAATGACAGCTCGGCGCCGATGAGCATGATGAGCCAGCTCAGTTGCAGCCAGACAAGGAAGAGGGGGAGGGCGGCGAAGCTTCCGTATATGGCGTTGTATCGGGCCGCACCGATCTGGAAGGTGATATAGACCCACTGGACGATTTGAAAGGCCGTTCCGGCTGCGATACCTGCCAGAAGGCCCGAGGTGAAACGCACCCTGGTGTTCGGCATGAATATATAGAGGAAGGTGAAGAAGCCCCATACTAGGCAGTAGGGGAGAATTTTGAAAAGGCAGGACAGAACGGGACTGATGTAGCCGAGCAGTTCGAACTTTTCGGTTATCGTCGTGAGCTGCGTTGAAATAAATACGTTGACGCTGCTTGACAGGATGATGATGACGGGACCGATCAACATGAGGGAAAGATAATCGCTGAATCGCCTGCCCATGGATCTGTGCTCTTTTATCCCCCAGATATCATTGAAGGAATCTTCTATCTGCCCCAGCACTTTGATGACGGCCCAGAAGAGTATGATGATACCGATACCCGCAAGGAGACCGCCCCGGGTGCTTTCCAGCAGCGAATGGGAAAAGGTTATGACCTTTTCGAAGATCTCCTCGTGACCGACCAGTTGTTCCCGAAGCTGCTTTTCCAGTATTTTATCAAAACCGAACCCCTTGGCGATGCCGAAGGCCATGGCGGCTACGGGGACGATGGAAATCAGTGAATAAAAGGTAAGTGCCGATGCCCGGAGCTGGCATTTGTCTTCGTCGAACCCCCGAATGGAAAGAATAATGATCCGCAACGTGCGGAGCACGAGGGACCGTTCCCGTGGAAGGCTGGTGAGCTTGATGCTCCAGATGTCATTTTTAAGAAAATCGATCCATGCCTTGATTTCTTTCCACAGTTTCATTGGAGCGAATCCTTTCATGAGGCCTGTTTCGGGCGATTTCAAAACCCGCCTGCGGCTCGGTGGTCTCAGTGGCAGGGGGGCAAAGCGACAGAGTGACATAGTGGAAAATCACAAAACGTGAAACGGAAAAATATCGACGCAACAATAAAGCGATACTGATTTTCCGAATCACGATTCTCGAATCCCGCCCGAACGATGTTGAATGAATGCTGTAAAGTATATCCGTATGTATCAATGAAAGCAAGGGACAATGAACCGGTGGGGAATTATGGAAAAGGAAACGGGGCTGAATGAATATAAAGGGGTCGCATTTGCGCAACCTTCTATGGTAAAAACTGAAGCAGTTGTGCATACCTGTAATACAACGACAGAGGAAAGGATAATTCATAACAAGCTGTATATATTATAAAAAGTTACATTGTGCCGGTAAGTGGAACGGCTGGCACGCATCTTGTTAGAGTGTCATCAGGAGTGTACCGATGAAAATCGCCATACCGGTCTGGAACGATTGTGTCTCAACCGTCCTGGATTTCTCGACGATTCTTGAGGTCATCGACGTTGAGAAAGGCATCCCCCTTCGTCGTGACAGGTTTTCCTTTGTGGAAACGACGGTCATGTCGAAGATCGCGCGCCTGAAAGATCTGAAGGTCGACACGATCCTCTGTGGTGCCGTTTCCCGGCCGCTCTATCACATGGCGGTGGCAGCCGGTATTCGAGTGGTGCCCTTCCTGCGGGGGGCGGTCGATGAGATCCTTCAGGCCTACCTGGCCGATCGTCTGACCGACGCGCAATTGATCCTGCCCGGCTGCGGCTGGGGAAGGCGCCAGGGCGGAAGAGGAGGCATGGGCCGCTGGGGCGGATCAGGCCGGGGAAAAATGAGAAGGGGATGGCTATGAAGATCGTTGTTACTTCCTATGGTGAGGGGCTCTCGGCGAAATTTGACCGCAGCTTTGGTCGTGCCCGCTGGTTTGTCTGTGTTGATACCGATACCGGTGCCGTTGAGGCCCGTTCGAACGTGCAAAATATCGACGCACCCCAGGGGGCCGGGATCCAGGCGGCGAAAAATGTGTCCGAGATGGGCGCCGGGGCGATTCTGACGGGAAATGTCGGACCTAACGCATACAGAACGATGAAAGCGGCCGGGATCGAGGTGTTTGTCGTCGGAAAGGAATGTGAAACGGTAGAGGATGCTCTCGCGGCGTGGAAGGCCGGGAAAGCGGAGGTCATATCGGAACCGACCGTTGAGGGGCATTGGGTTTAGAGACATCGATTATGGTTGCAATAATGCGATCCATCAGGTGGGTGATTGATTCAATAATGCGACCTTTTGCTGCCGAGCGATAGAGGTTGATCTTCTTATTGCATTGTAATAACTGTGTTTTATGGTGTCATCAATCTTGAATGGTAACTGGCATGATTATTGCCGTTACGATGGATATATCCCGTAGGACACACCGGGAATGATGGGTGTTCGTCACAGGGGAAATAATGAAACAAAGGAGGTATGATCCATGCCTTGGGGAGATGGAACAGGACCATGGGGCGGTGGTCCCATGACAGGAAGAGCAGCCGGTTTCTGCGCCGGATACCCTGTTCCGGGATACGCGAACTCTATTCCCGGAAGAGGTTTCCGGGGTGGTGCATATTTTGCGGCTCCCGCGATGAGCTATCCGGCAGCTGGCAATCCTTACGGGGCGGCGGCTTACTATGGTGGATCTCGAAGCCCCTATGGATTTGGTCCTTTTTATGGATTCGGCCGAAGGTTCGGATTCGGTAGAGGCTTCGGCAGGGGCCGGTTTGGCAGAGGCTCCGGATTCGGACGTGGCTGGTGGTGAATTGAGGTGTGTGAAGCTGTCAAATAATGAAGGAGGTACATGACATGCCAGGTGGAGATAGAACGGGTCCCGCGGGAATGGGACCCATGACGGGAAGAGCAGCGGGATTCTGTGCCGGTTTTCCCGTGCCGGGGTATATGAATCCTGTTTTTGGCCGGGGTTTTGGTCGTGGTCGCGGTGGCGGCTGGGGCCGCCGGAACTGGTTTTATGCGACGGGCTTGACCGCCTGGCAGCGGGGTGCTTACGGGTATGCGCCGTATGGCGCCGGACTGCAATTTGGAATGCCCTATCCCCACGCTTCTTACTCACCGTATGCAGCGGGATTTTCCAAAGAGGACGAACTGAACGCGCTGAAGTGCCAGGCGGAATATCTGGAGGATGCCCTGGAGGGTATTAAGAAACGAATGACTGAACTGGAAGAAGAAAACGTGGAAGGATAAAAAAGCAGGAAAAGCGCCGGTACCGTGTACATTCCCGCCTATGCCGGCGCTTTCATGTTCTCAGCGATCGCGAGTACGCATGATTCGAGCATGGATTCATTTGTAAGAGCGGTTTTTTTGTTTTAAAGTGTTCGCGACGGATATACATATAATGGAAAAATGAGGTTATTCACATGAAAATAGCGGTAACAACAGTAGGACCATCCCTTGATGACCAGGTTGAGGCTCGTTTTGGACGGGCGCCGTATTATCTTTTTGTTGACCTGGATACAATGGATTATGAGGCGGTACCGAATCCCAATGTGGCAGCGGGCGGCGGTGCCGGTATCCAGTCCGCCCAATTGATGTCGGAACGAGGTGTAGAGTATGTCCTGACAGGAAACTGCGGGCCGAATGCCTTTCAGGTTTTTTCGGCGGCTGGTGTTCAGGTCGTGGTCGGTGTGAGAGGAAGCGCGCGCGAGGCGGTTGATGCGTTCAGGAAAGGAGTATATTCCGCATCGAATCAGCCGAGCGTGGAGAGTCACTTCGGTATGGGCGGCGGACCCGGCACCGGCATGGACATGGGTGGCGGCCGTGGCATGGACATGGGCGGTGGTCGCGGTATGGGCATGGGTGGCGGCCGTGGCATGGGCATGGGCGGTGGTCGCGGCATGGGCATGGGCGGCGGCCGTGGCATGGGTATGGGAAAAGGCCAGGGAATGGGGCGTGGCATTGGAGGCGGTCAGCCCGGTTTTCCCGATACAGCGGCCGGCCGTTCGGGAACACTGGAAAAAAATGGTGCGCGCTCACTTCAGGAAGAAGCCCGCATTCTCGAGGAACGGCTTGCTGATATCAGGCAGCGGATCGATGCGATACAGAAAGATACAGGTACCGGGATCGCCCGTGTTGATACGCAGAAATGTAATGGCTGCGGTATATGTGTCGAATATTGTCCCGTCGAAGCGATCACGATGAACGACGTGGCGGTGATCGATGAGAAAAAATGCACGGGATGTGAAATGTGCATTGATGCCTGTCCCCTTGCCGCCATTACCATGATATAGAACTTGGATTTACGGGGGAGAAGATAGTCGTTGTCCTTACTTAACGAAGTGGAAAGAGGCATGACAGTGCCTGTGTAGAAGGGAGCAGGGAATCTTGAAGATAGCCGTTGCCAGCGGAAAGGGCGGTACGGGAAAGACCACGATCGCGACCAATCTGGCCCTTGTTCTTGCCGAGGAGGACAGGCGCGTCGAGGTGCTTGATTGTGACGTGGAAGAACCGAACTGTCATATATTCCTGAACCCGGAGATAAAAAGCTCATGGCCCGCGTCGGTCCTGATGCCCGAGATCATCGATGAGCACTGCACGGGATGCGGGGTCTGCGCCGATGTGTGCGAGTACAACGCCCTCGTTGTCGTTAAGGGCTCGGTCCTGGTATTTCCTGAATTGTGCCACAGTTGCGGCGCTTGCTCGCTTCTGTGCCCCGAACAGGCGATCAGGGAGGTCACGCGGGAGGTGGGTGTCATCGAGAGCGGAACATCAATGGATATTTCATTTGTTCAGGGAAAACTGAACATCGGTGAGCTGATGTCTCCCGCTGTCATAAAAGCGGTGAAAGAAACCGCCGGTGACAGTGACGTGGCGATTTACGATTCCCCGCCCGGAACATCCTGTCCCGTTATCGAAGCGGTCAAGGATGCCGATTTCGTTGTACTCGCCACGGAACCGACCCCCTTTGGTCTGAACGACCTTGAACTGGCCGTGGGTATGGTGCGGGAACTGGGGCTTGCCTGTGCCGTCGTCATCAACCGTTCCGATGTCGGTACCGGTGACGTCCGTGACTACTGCGCCCGGGAAGGCATCCCCGTCGTGATGGAGCTGCCCGATGACCGGCGGATAGCAGAGGCATACTCACGGGGCAAAATGATAATTCATGAACTGCCGGAGTATCGCGCTTTGTTTCTCGAGTCCTGGAGGCGTATCGAATCGCTGCTTCCGTCCGGTGACCGGGAAGGCGGGACCGAAGAAAGGGAAACATGAAAGAGATCGTTGTCATCAGCGGTAAAGGCGGAACAGGGAAGACGAGCGTCGTGGCATCCTTCGCCGCGCTGGCCGGGAAAACGGTTACAGCCGATTGCGATGTCGACGCTGCGGACCTGCATCTTGTCCTCAATCCCCGGGTGGAATCGGAAACGGAATTCAGCGGAGGCAAGAAAGCGCGGATCCTTGAGGAACTCTGCATAGCCTGTGACCGGTGCTATGAGGAATGTCGATTCGACGCCGTTTCATATCCCCATGAGATCAATGGCGGGGGTGAACGACATGTTCCCTGCATAAATCCCCTCTTCTGTGAGGGATGCGGATTGTGCGTGCGTCTCTGCCCGGTCGATGCCATTGCCTTTGAACCGGTCGTGAATGGGAAATGGTTCGTTTCTTCAACGAATTATGGTCCACTTGTACATGCCCGGCTCGGTATCGCCGAAGGGAATTCGGGCAAGCTGGTGACTATCGTGCGGCAGGAAGCACGAAAGATCGCCGAAGGGCAGGGTCTTCCCTTTATTATCGTCGACGGTTCTCCCGGTATCGGCTGTCCGGTCATTGCCTCTCTGACCGGCGCGGACCTGGTGTTGATAGTTACGGAGCCGACGCTTTCGGGACGGCATGATCTGAAACGGGTGGCCCGATTGGCTTCACATTTCCGTATTCCTGCCACGGTATGCGTGAATAAATATGATCTGAATTCCGTCCTGTCTGAAATAATTGAAAAGGAAGCCCGCGAAATGGGCGTCACCCCGGTGGGAAGGGTGCGCTACGACCGGGCGGTCACGGAGGCTCAGGTCATGAGGAAGAGCGTGGTGGAATATTCCGATGGACCTGTGTCCGGGGATATGAGAACGCTCTGGAACAATATCGTTTCGGCGCTGTAACGATCGAGGACAACAATTGTGTGTTCCGATACCCATACGTATACGTTCGGACCCGTTCCGTCCCGCCGGCTCGGTCGATCCCTGGGTATAGACTGTGCACCGTTCAAGGTCTGTACCTATGACTGTGTATATTGCCAGCTCGGCCGAACGATCGAAAAGAGGAGCAAAAGGAAGAACTTTTTCCCCCGTAAGAACATTGTTGACGCGGTTCGTCACCGCATTGCCCGGATCCCTTGCCCGGATTACCTGACAATTTCCGGTTCGGGTGAACCGACCCTGTACAGCGGGCTGAAAGGGCTCATCAAAGAAATTAAAACTGTTGCCAATATTCCCTGTGCTGTGTTAACGAATGGTTCGCTCTTTTGGAGCAAGGATGTACGGGATGCGGTGCGCGGGGCGGACCTCATCATACCGTCCCTGGATGCCGGTAATCAGCTGATATTCCAACAAATAAACCGTCCCCACCCTGACATTGCCTTTGATGATGTGTTGCGTGGGCTGCGATTGCTGCGGGAAGAATTTGAAGGTGCTGTCTGGCTTGAAGTGTTTCTGGTGTCCGGGCTGAATGACGGTGATCGTGAGATAGCGGAAATAAAGGAATGTGTGGATCTGATAGCGCCGGATCGTGTGCAGTTGAATACAGCGGTACGGGTACCGGCGGAGCAATGGGTCACGGCTGTTGAGGGAGAACGACTCCAGCAGATCGCCTCTTTCTTTGGTGACCGGTGCGAAGTGATCGCCGATGTGGCCAGGGACCTTGAGCCGAAGGAGTTTACGGCGACCAGGAGTGATGTACTCGAACTGCTCCAGCGGCGCCCATGCACGGTCGATGATATTTCCAGGGGCCTTGCCCTGCATCGTAATGAAGTGGTCAAGTACATTGGTGAGCTTCTCGAGACCGGCGAGATCAGGGGTGAGGAGCGGGGCACGGATGTGTTCTATACCGCACGGTGGAACGAAGGAGAGATTCGGATACAGAGATAGACAAAGAAAGGGGATTTCAGAAGAATGACCGATGACAGGAATACCCGGGACAAAAAGCCGGGAAACGGCGACGGAGGAGAAACCAAAGGCGCCGATGGGTTGAAAGCATATACTGAAAGCGAGGAACTGGCCAATAGAATGGGCCGGATAAAGCACAAGCTCATGATCCTCTCAGGGAAGGGCGGTGTCGGTAAAAGCACGGTGGCCGTGAATGTGGCGGTTGCGCTGGCAATGGAAGGGAAAAAAGTGGGCCTTCTGGACAGTGATTTTCACGGTCCCAGCATTCCGACGCTTCTTAATCTTGAGGGGACCCGCCCCACGAGCGACGGAGAGGGCATCATTCCCGTCAATTTCTCGGAGACCCTGAAGGTCATGTCCATGGGATTCCTTCTTCAGAACCGTGATGACGCGGTCATATGGCGGGGTCCCATGAAGATGAAGGTCCTCAAGCAGCTGCTCAGTGACGTCAAGTGGGGTGACCTTGATTATCTGATCATAGATTTTCCTCCGGGAACGGGTGATGAGCCTCTGTCCATCGCGCAACTCATACCGAAGTGCGACGGCGCGATCATCGTGACCACCCCGCAGGACCTCTCGCTGAACGATGTGAGGAAGTGCATAAATTTCTGCCGGCAGTTGAGCGTGCCCGTGATCGGTGTGATCGAGAACATGAGCGGCCTTGTCTGTCCCAATTGCGGGACCCTCATCGACATCTTCAAGTCCGGCGGCGGTGAGAAAATGGCCCATGAAATGGGCGTACCGTTCCTGGGAAAGATCCCTGTGGAGCCGATGATCGTCGAGGCCTCCGACAGCGGGAAACCCTTCGTCTACCATTACGGAAAAACGGAGGCGGCGAAGGCCTTTTCAAAGGCCATTGGACCCGTCCTGGATCTTGAACGTACCGCCGGGACCGGGCGACCGCCGGAAGAAAAACGGCTGGTCAGACCGGAAAATACGGTACGGATAGCCGTTCCGGTCGTTACCGGCAGGCTCAGCCCCCATTTCGGACACTGTGAAGAATTTTTCTTTTATGACGTAGATATCGATGAAAAGGTCATACGTGCCTGTGAACGGCTTACTCCGCCTCCCCACGAACCGGGTGCACTGCCACGGTGGCTTTCGCAGAACGGAACCGACATTATTATTGCCGGCGGTATGGGGAGCCGGGCCCAGGAACATTTTGAAGAGAGCGGGATCAGGGTGGTCATCGGTGCCCCATCGGAAGAACCGGAACGGATCGTGAAATCATATCTGGCGGGAACGCTCGACTGCGGGGAAAATACCTGTGACCACTGAAGACCCGAAGGAAGCACAGGACGCCGTCGTGCAGGCCATGCTGGGCATGGTGCTTGACCAGGCGCGGCGGATGTACTCCGATACCATCGTCGATTACGGCATCAATCCGGTCCACCACGGCATCCTGGAAGGTCCCGACGGGTACGCGAGGATGACCGGGACCTGAGGCGACACGGTCGAGATATTTCTTCGGGTAAGAAATGACATCATAGAAGAAGTGAAATTCAGCACCGACGGATGCGCCTTCACCATTGCGGCGGCGGAAGCGGCATCCCGGATGGCCGTGGGGAAACGGATCAGGGATTGTTTGATAATCAACCAGAGCGCCCTTCTGGAGCGTCTGGGAAATATGCCGGAGGATCATATTCATTGCGCTCTCCTGGCAGCCATGACCTTTCAGAGGGCGCTGAGAGATCACCGGGAAAAGAAAAAAAGGGGGTAGACATGCCGGCAATCACATTACAGGAAGTCGACAAGGTGGAGATCATCACGCTGCAGGACAACTACGTGGATATAGCGGCCATGGACAACAGCGCCATAGTAGCCCGCGCCATGCCGATCAAGGACGGTGAAATAAAGAATTCCATCCTTGCCGAGCACGGCTTTTCCGCCGTTGTCAAAACGACGACGGAAGATAACGTGAGGACCATGCTGTTCGATTTCGGATTTTCCGAGCACGGAGCGGCCTTTAACGCTCGAACCATGGGGGTTCCCATGGAGGACGTGGAGGTGATGGCCCTTTCTCACGGTCACAGCGACCACTTCGGCGGTTTCCGGGAACTGGTAAAGATGATCGGACGGGACGGCATCGAGCTCGTCGCGCATCCCGCCGTCTTCGCCTATCCGCGGTACCTGAAACTCGGCGAGGATTTCAAGATATATTTTCCCCGGATCGCCCGGGAGGAGGCCGAACAGGCTCATGTAAAAATCGTTGAAACCGCCGAACCCTTCCTCCTTCTTGACGGCAATGTGCTCTTTCTGGGTGCGGTGAAACGGGCGACCGATTTTGAAAAGGGATTCCCCATTGCCCATTATGAAGAGGACGGAACGGAAAAATGGGACCCCATCGAGGATGACACGGCGGTGGTAATGAACGTTCGGGGAAAGGGCCTTGTTGTTCTTTCGGGATGTGCCCATTCAGGGATCATCAACACGGTTCGTTACGCGCAGGAAGTCACGGGGATCG
The DNA here is from genome assembly GCA_016933965.1 of Deltaproteobacteria bacterium. Lineage (NCBI taxonomy): Bacteria > Pseudomonadati > Myxococcota > Myxococcia > Deltaproteobacteria bacterium. Next base: position 36,904 of record JAFGTS010000053.1, read on the forward strand.
ACACCGTGTATGCGGTCATGGGCGGGTTCCATCTGACGGGGCCGCTTTTTGAAGCGATCATCGAACGGACGACGGAAGAACTGAAGAAGTTCAACCCGTCCTATGTCATTCCAACACACTGCACGGGGAGAAAGGCGATCATGCATATCGAGAAGGAAATGCCGGAGGCCTTCGTGCTCAATATGAGCGGGACGACACTGACGTTTTCAGCGTAACGTCGACAGCCTCGCAGAACGACCACAGGCTGCCCCACTTCGTCCTTGTCAATGCGATGAATACTCCCAGGACAGGAGCCGAAGTTCGGGGAGAGGGAAACATTTTCCCGATCTTAGAGGTACTGCAGATATTGCGGGGTGGGATGGCTCTACCGGCGTTCCACTCCGACGATTTCCACCCGCCGGTTCAGAGAACGTCCTTCCTCCGTGTCATTCGGCGCAGCCGGATGCGATTCCCCGAATCCCTTCATGATGAGGCGATTAGGATCGATGCCGATCGTCGATGCCAGGTAGCTTTTGACGGCCTCGGCCCGTTTCATGGAAAGATTGTCGTTGTATCTTTCCGCGCCGGTGCTGTCGGTATGTCCCATCAGCACGACATATACCGAGGGAAGCTCGGTTTTCAGGACCGTTCCCAGTTCATTCAGAAGCATGCGGGCATCGTCTTTCAGCAGTGAAAGGTCAAAATCGAAAAGAACCACCGGTGCCTGGCCGTTACTCATGAAACGTGACAGATCGATATACTCCAGGCCGCTTTCCTCCGGTTGGTCAGGATAGAGCCAGGCATAGGCGCCCTTGTGTCCCAGGGCGGCCGCCGTCTTCATGTCCGCCAGGGCCTGCTCGTTATTAATGACGAAGGCGTTCAGCAGCCCTCGCTCATAATAGGCATCCGCGTTCTGGGAATCCATCTCGATGACGCTTGTGAAATCCCTGATCGCGTTCTCGACATTTGAGGGCTTTAGAAGGGCATTGGATTTGCCTCGCAGGAAAAAGGCTTCCACAAAATTCGGCTCCATATCTATCGCTTTTGTATACGCCTGGATAGCTTCACTGAAGATCTGCTGGTCATAGTAATAATTCCCCATTTCGAACCACTCATCGGCCGTTTCCGCCTGAACAAACGCGGAGACGGTAAGAAAGGCACATACGGTCAGTATGCAGATTACGACTTTTCTCATGGCGCACCTCGAAGAGCCTGCTGTTTTCTGTTACTTGTTTTCTGATGCTGATATTCCGGTAAATTATACCAGTTAAGGCGGTTGGTCAAGCATAATCTCATGAAATACATCTATATTTCCCCAGGAAACCTCATCTTCGGAATACGGCCCCCGTGCTCGCTGATGTGACCAGCCGCGAATACCGTTCAAGATACCCTCCGCCGGTCACCGTTTCTTTGGGAACATATTCTTCTTTGCGACGGTCCAGTTCTGCCGGGTCGACCATCAGCTGAATGTGCTTGTTCGGTATATCGATGCTGATGCGATCCCCCTCCCTGACCAGGGCGATGGGACCGCCCTCGGCCGCTTCGGGTGAAATATGGCCTATTGCTGCACCGCGCGTCCCGCCGCTGAACCGGCCGTCGGTCAGAAGCGCCACCGTTGTGTCCAATCCCATGCCGGCGATGGCCGATGTGGGGGAGAGCATTTCACGCATGCCCGGTCCCCCTTTCGGGCCTTCATAGCGGATCACCACGACATCCCCGGACACGACGGCCCCGCTGAGGATCGATCCGATGGCATCCTCCTCGGAGTCGAAGACCCGTGCCCGTCCCTCGTTGATAAGCATGTCCGGAGCAACGGCCGACTGTTTGACGACGGCTCCCTCAGGTGCCAGGTTTCCCCGGAGAACAGCGATACCGCCCTTCTGGCCGTAGGGATTCTCGATGGAACGGATCACATCGGTGTTCAGAACAGCCGCCGCGGCGATATTGTCTTCGACGGTACCTCCCGTGACCGTCATGCAGCGAAGGTTCACGCGTCCCTTCTTCGACAGTTCCTTCATGACGGCCTGAATGCCGCCGGCACTGTCAAGGTCTTCCACGTGATGCGGACCCACGGGGCTGAGGGAACAGATATTCGGCGTTTCTTCGCTGATCTCGTTGAAGAGGTCGAGGTCCAGCGTGAGCCCCGCCTCATATGCGATGGCGGGAATATGAAGTACCGTATTGGTGGAGCAGCCCAGCGCCATGTCAACGGCGATCGCGTTTTTGAAGGCGTCGAGAGTGGCGATGTCACGGGGAGTGATGTTCCTTTCCACAAGGTGCATGATCTTCATGCCCGCCTCTTTCGCCAATCGACGCCTGGCCGCCTGGACCGCCGGGATCGTGCCGTTGCCGGGCAGTCCCAGACCGAGGGCTTCGGTGACGCAGTTCATAGAGTTAGCCGTGAACATGCCTGAGCAGGAGCCGCATCCGGGGCAGGCACAGTTCTCCAGTTCCGAGAGGTCGCCCGGCGTGGCCGTTCCCGACTTGACCTTTCCCACGGCCTCGAAAACACTGATGAGGTCGACGGGGCGTCCTTTCAGGGAACCTGCCATCATTGGACCGCCGCTGACAACGATGGCGGGGATGTTCAACCTGATCGCCGCCATAAGCATGCCCGGTACGATCTTGTCGCAGTTCGGGATCAAAACGAGACCGTCAAAGGGATGTGCCATGGCCATGATCTCCACGGAATCGGCGATCAGTTCACGGCTTGCCAGGGAATATTTCATGCCCCGGTGCCCCATGGCGATGCCGTCGCAGACTCCAATGGTGGAAAATTCGACGGGGGTCCCTCCCGCGAGGCGGATGCCGGCCTTGACATCCTCTGCGATACGGTCCAGGTGCACATGTCCCGGGACTATCTCGTTCGCCGAATTGGCGACGCCGATGATGGGTCTTGCCAATTCCTCGTCAGTATACCCCATGGCCTTGAACAGCGATCGGTGGGGCGCCCGTTCGAGACCTTTCTTCATTAAGTCACTGCGCATTGTGTTTAATTCCTCTCTTAAAGAATGTTGTCGACTTTGTAAAAAATCCATATGCTACGTTGCGCATTATCCTTCGTCACCGCGAAGTACGAAAAAGTACGCCTCGTTCCTCAGGATTCGCACGCCGTGCCTCTGGACTTTTTACAAAGCCGTTCACTTTACTCAGTATTTTGGACTTTCCGAATCTCGAATCCCCTAATCCGTAATCCGCTAATCCGTAATCTGCTAATCCCCTACTTCTTCCTCCGCTCCGGCCGCATGTCACGCAGGACGGCACCGGCCTGCCACATCTCCATGTTCCTCATTTCTTCCAGTTCGCTGTTGAGGCGCTGGCGGTAATCGGGGGCGCTGTTCGCTTCAAGGACGATCGCCGTTTCTTTTCCCGATCTGACGCTCTCGTACAGTTCATCGAACAGCGGTGCCACGACATCCCGAAACCGGCCCTTCCAGTCGAGCGCCCCCCGTTGGGCAGTAGTGCTGCAGTTGGCGTACATCCAGTCCATGCCGTTTTCGGCCACGAGCCTGATGAGGCTCTGCGTCAGTTCCTCCACTGTTTCATTGAACGCCTCACTGGGGCTGTGACCGTTCTTTCGCAGGCATTCGTACTGTGCCTCCATCATCCCGGCTAGGGCCCCCATGAGCACTCCCCGTTCGCCCGTGAGGTCGCTGAAAACTTCCTTTTCGAAGGTGGTGGGAAAGAGATAGCCAGAGCCGATGGCGATGCCGAGGGCGATGACCCGCTCTTTCGCCTTTCCCGTGTAATCCTGGTGGACGGCAAAACTGGAGTTGATCCCGCTGCCGGCGAGAAAGTTGGTGCGCACTGTCCGGCCGGAACCCTTCGGTGCGACGAGAATGACATCGACCGTGTCCGGCGGGACCACGCCCGTCAGGTTGTTATAGGTGATGGAAAAGCCGTGAGAGAAATACAGGGCGTCACCGTCCCTGAGATGTGGCTTTATGCGCGGCCACAGTTCCTTCTGGCCGGCATCGGAGAGGAGGTACTGGATGACCGTTCCCCGCCGGGCCGCCTCCTCGAGGGGAAAGAGCGTTTCTCCCGGGATGAACCCGTCCGCAACCGCCTTATCCCAGGAAGGGCTCTTTTCCCGCTGCCCCACGATCACCGTGATCCCGTTGTCCTTCATGTTCAATGCCTGTCCCGGCCCCTGAACGCCGTACCCGAGCACGGCGACCGTTTCGTTCCTCAGAACGTTCCGGGCCTTTTCCAGAGGGAATTCCTCGGAAGTGATAACGTCTTCGATGGTACCGCCGATATTCATTTCAGCCATGAGTTTCTCCTTGTTGATTTGTTTATTGTTATAGCGCCACTGTTCCCGACCGCCCCAGGTCTTCCATCCCGATGCCGTCGAGACGGTTCAGAATCCCGTTTATGTCGTCACTGCTTCCCGTAAACTCGGCGATGCAGGACCCGTGATCCTTCTGGATGATCCTGCCGCCGAGACCTTCGATGAGGAATATCACTTCATCTTCGTTTTCATTGTTCAGGGCGGCCCTGATGAGCAGTAACTCCCTCCGGACCGAGCCTTCGCCGTTCATGTGCGTCACCCGGCGGACATCAACGAGTTTCTTCATCTGTTTTTCGATCTTTTCCACCGTCGCCGTGTCACCCCATGTCACGATGGTTATTCTCGTGATGCCCGGGTCCGGCGTGATATTGGCGCTGATGTTCTCGATATTGAACCCGCGGCCGCTGAAGATACCGGCCACCCGGGCCAGCACGTCGGGCCTGTTGCGGACAATAAGTGAAAGTACCTGTTCCTTCGACTTCATGCGTTCCTCGCTTTGTTTTCCGATCAATACAATCGCATCTCCGTGATAGACGCCCCGGGATTCACCATGGGGTAAACGCTTTCCTCCTGGTCGACGGTGAAGTCCATGACCACCGTCTCCCGCAGGGAAAGACCCTGCGTGAGCACGGGTTCCACCTCTTCCGGTTTGTCGGCCCTCAGGCCGACAGCGCCGTAAGATTCGGCCAGCTTGACGAAATCAGGGCTTTTTGTCAGGACCGTATGAGAGTATCGTTTTCCGTAAAAGAGCTCCTGCCACTGCCTCACCATCCCTAGGTGACCGTTGTTGAGGATTATGACCTTGACGGGCAGTCGGTAGTTCACCGCCGTTGCCAGTTCCTGAATGTTCATCTGGATGCTCCCGTCACCGGCAATATCGATGACCGTCCGTTCGGGGAAGGCCACTTGTGCGCCGATGGCTGCGGGAAATCCGTACCCCATCGTTCCCAGGCCCCCCGATGACAGGAACGTATTTGGACGGGTGAAACAATAGTGCTGTGCCGTCCACATCTGGTTCTGTCCCACCTCCGTGGCGATGATGGCATCGCCGCCCGTCAGGTCGGAGAGCGTTCTGATGACCTCCTGGGGCTTTATGGTCCCGTTCCGGCGGAGGGGACGACGTGCCTCTGTCTTCCATTGCGCTATCTCGCCGAGCCAAGCCTTTCGTTCCTCCTCGGGAAGGTAAAAATGGTTGTTCGCAAGAAGCGTGTTCAAAAATGCCAGGGCCTGCTTCGCGTCGCCCACTACAGGCAGTTCCGTTCTGACGACCTTGTCGATCGATGCCGCGTCGATATCTATCTGAATGATCTTCGCCTTGGGCGCGAAGGTGGCTGTTTTCCCCGTGACGCGGTCGGAGAAACGGGCGCCGGCGACGACCAACAGGTCACAGTGACTGACGGCCATGTTCGCCTGGTAGGTGCCGTGCATGCCGGGCATGCCGAGCCAGAGCGGGCTGGTGCCAGGAAACCCCCCGATACCCATCAGTGTGGCGGTAACAGGTATCCGCGCGCTTTCCGCGAACGACCGCAGTTCCTCCGCGGCTTTCGCGCCGATAACCCCGCCGCCGGCCATGATGACGGGCCGTTTACTCTTCTTGATCATCCCGTAGGCCCGTTGGATGGCATCCTGATCGAGGTGCAACGCCGTTTCTTCATCGCGGAACGTGGAAGGCGATAGGGCGGGATAGTCCGTTTCGGCCTGCATCACGTCCTTGGGGAGGTCCACCAGGACCGGTCCGGGGCGTCCCGAACGGGCGATATGGAAGGCCTCATGAACCGTCTGCTCCAGGTCCTCGACACGCCTGACGAGGAAGTTGTGTTTCGTGCAGGGCCTTGTGATTCCCGTGATGTCCGCCTCCTGAAAAGCATCCGTCCCGATGTAGGGTGTGGCGACCTGGCCCGTGAAGACCACCATCGGTATCGAGTCCATATAGGCCGTCGCGATCCCCGTGACGGTGTTCGTGGCACCCGGCCCGGACGTCACCAGGCAGACGCCAACACGGCCTGTCGCCCGGGCGTACCCGTCGGCCGCATGGACCCCGCCCTGTTCATGGCGCACCAGGATGTGGCGGAGCCTTTCCTTGAAGATCTCGTCGTATATGTCGAGCACCGCACCGCCGGGATACCCGAAGATCGTATCCACGTCCTCCGCGATGAGAGATCTGATGAATATCTGCGCTCCTTTCAGCTTCACCGAAGCACCTCCTTGAAGGTTTTTCACGAGTAAAAAAAAACCGTTACCAGGGCCGGTAACGGTTTTTCATTTTCCATGTATCATGAAACGCTCAGACCATTACGCAGCCCCCGTATACAGGGAGGTAATTATCAGTATGCTGATAATAATAGCGATGATCCGAATGGCTGTGTCAGTGCGTTTCATCATTCATCCTCGTGTGGAGGGTACGGCTAACAGATATCGTGCATACTGTCAAGGCAATATTTACCCGGATCGCGGGAGTATGTAAAAGAGCGTCAGAAACAGGCCGGTGTGCCGCCGCCGTGACGGTATTCCGGTCCTTACTCAGTTGGAATAGGTGTTTTCGACCCGCGGCAGGGCCACGGCCCCCGTCCGGGCGATCTGGGTGATGCCCAGAGGTTTGAAGAAGTTCAGCGTCGTTTCCGCTTCCTCTTTGCTGCCCGCGACCTGGAGAATGCAGTAATCCTGTTTCATGGAGATGATCCGGCATCCGAAAGCGCCGATGGCCTGGAGCACCTCAGTACGGTTGTCACTGTTGATGGTGATGCCGATCAGGATCATCTCACGCTGAACGGAGTCGATCCGCTCCAGTTCATGGACCTCGATGACATCAACCAGGCGTTCGAGCTGTTTCCGTACTTTTTCGATAAAGGCGGAGTCGGCCTTGCTTACCGAGGTGATCCGCGAGACCTTCGGAGAGATCGTCTCCGCGACACAGAGACTCTCGATATTGTACCCAAGCCTGCCGAAGACCCCGGACACCCGGGCGAGCACGCCCGGCTTGTTATTGACCAGCATTGAAATCGTATGTTCTCTCACTTCCATGATATCAACCTCTTTCAGTTACTCCTGTGGACCCGCATTACCCACCGGTCCCGTAATCCGTAATCCGTAATCCGTAATCCGTAATCCGTAATCCTTTCCCCCCTCTCCTCAATCCGATCTTCCGTATATCATCTCCATGTTCGACCGGCCCGGAGGAATGATGGGAAAGACATAGGTATCGGGATCGACCATGACCTCGAGCAGAAAAGGTCCCTGCGCCGCGCACATCTCCCTGATGCCTTCTTCAGGGTTCTCTGCGTCGGTACGTGCCGAGGCGATGCCGAAGCCCTTTGCCACGGCGGGAATATTGACCCGGTTGCCCAGCTCGCTGTCGGCGAACCGTGAATCGTAGAACAGGTGCTGTATCTGCCGGATCATTCCCAGGTTGCCGTTGTTGAAGACCACGATCTTTACGGGAATGTTATAGGTGCTGATGGTCGCGAGCTCCTGCATGTTCATGAAGAATCCGCCGTCTCCGGAGAAGACGACCACGTGCTGGTCGGGAGCCGCAATCTGCGCGCCGATGGCCGCCGGGACGCTGAAACCCATGGTTCCCATGCCGCCGCTGGTTATCAGGCCGCGCGGTGTCCGTGTCCGCCAGCAGCGAACGGTCCATATCTGATTGAGGCCCACATCGGTGACGGCGATGGTGTTTTCGGGCATGGCGTTCTGGACCGCCTTTATGAGATCACCGGCGGGGCCGCAGCCGTCGCCGTTGCCCTTGTCCTGTATGATGTTCCGTTCACGATCGATCCTGCAGAGCCATTCCTCCCGCTTCTTTTCCTCCACCAGGGGAAGCAGGGCGTTCAGTGCTTCCCGCAGGTCGCTGATAAGAAAGATGTCGGGTTTGATGATCTTTCCGATGGATGTGGCATCAACATCTATCTGGGCGATGGAGGCGAGGGGGGCGAATTCTTCCACTTTCGAGGTGGTGCGGTCGCTGAACCGGGTCCCCAGAGCCAGGATGAAATCTGACTGGTGAACGATCCGATTGGCAAGGTCGCGGCCGTGGGTCCCGATAAATCCGAGATTATACCCGTTGCCCGAAGCGACGGAGCCCACCCCCATCATGGTGGTTACGAAGGGAATGTGACCTTTTTCCACCAGCGCCGTCAACTCCAGGCAGGCCCCGGCGAGTTTGATGCCCCCGCCGACAATGATGACGGGGCGTTCCGATTTGTTCAGGGAATCGGAGATCTGTGAGATCCGCTTCAGATCGTCCCGGTCCATCGTTTGTTCCTGCTTTTTCCACACCGTTTCCGATGCCTCTTCGCTGCCGTTGAAAGAGCACCGGGCCGCCACTACATCCCGGGGCAGGTCGATCAGGACCGGTCCGGGCCGTCCGCTCTGGGCGATCTCCAACGCCTCCTGCACCGTGGCCGCCAGGTCCTTGACATCATGGATCAGGAAACTGTGCTTTGTGATGGGCATGGTGATCCCGATGATGTCCGTTTCCTGAAAGGCGTCGCTTCCCAGGAGGTTCGAGGTGACCTGGCCCGTCAGGGCGATGAGCGGCGTCGAATCCATGAAGGCCGTCGCGATCCCCGTCACCAGATTGGTGGCCCCCGGGCCCGACGTGGCCATGCATACGCCGACCCTGCCCGTGGTCCGCGCATAGCCGTCCGCGGCGTGGGCCGCCGCCTGCTCGTGACGCATCAGGTAATGACGTATGGGGCTTTTCATCAGGCTGTCGTGGATTGGCAGCGAGTTTGCCCCGGGGTAGCCGAAAATACATTCCACCCCATGATTTTCAAGTGTTTTCAAAAGAATGTCAGCACCGGTGTGTTCCATTGTTCCTATCCTCTTTCGTTCTGTGATAATAAAAAAAGCCGCAATCACTGTCATGGATGCGGCTTTCCGTGGAAACAAAAAAGCCGCGGGTTTTCGGGGCCCGCGGCTCGAATCTGCTTTATCTGTTCATCAGCACGGTCGAGCGGCGGTCCCCGTAAGTACTACGACGAGTACAGCAACGAAAAGGACTGCTACGACCGTAAGATGATGAAACACTGATACTGCTCCTTTAATAAAGTTCAGACGAAGCTAATGAAAAACGGACCGTTTGTCAAGCACGAATTTTGGCGGTCCAAAAAAATACGTGATCCTCTCGGTGCGGGAAATAAAATGGCCGTGTCGCGGGCTTTGCCATCAATCGTGAAACTGCCTGGTACCATCGCGCGGGGGCAAGAACCAGAAAAACCGTCCGGCTTGACAAATCAAAGGAAAAGAGTATTGTTTTCAACACATTCAAAAATATTAAGGGGGGGTAACATGCCGTCAAAGGTCCTGATACTGTTGGGAAGTCCACGTAAAAAGGGGAACAGCACTATCCTGGCCCGGGAAATAGCGCGGGGAGCGCGGTCTGCGAAAGCGACAGTGGAAACCGTTTACCTGCACGGGAAAAACATCGCGCCCTGCAGGTCCTGTTATGCCTGCCAGGGAAAGAACAGCAAAGGCTGTTCCATCAATGACGATATGCAGGAGATCTATGAAAAACTTATCGCGGCCGATGCCTGGGTCATCGCCAGTCCCGTTTTCTGGTTCACCATGTCGGCCCAGACGAAGATCTTCATGGACCGGTGCTTTGCCCTGCTTGCTCATCCGGATCAACCCTTTACGGGGAAACGGATCGCCATTGCCATGACCTACGGCGGCGATGATCCCTTTGATTCAGGTTGCATCAACGCGCTCCGGGCGTTCCAGGATACATACAGGTTCGCAAGGTCCAGGATCGTGGGTATGGTGTACGGAAGCGCCATGGCAGCCGGTGAGATCCGGTCGAACACGGCGCTGATGAACAGGGCCTTTGAACTGGGCCGAAAACTGGCCTGAGGCACACGGACGGCGTGGGCCTTTATCCAAAGACAGTGAGGTGAGCAGATGTCGGTCATCGTATTGGTCATCGGGCTTATCATCCTCGGAATGGCGCTGGCGCTGCTGCTTTCTCCGGCGCTTCTGAGAATGCTTCTGGGAACGTTTATCAGAAACAACTGGTGGAATATTGCCATGATGCTGCGCGTGGTCATAGGGGTCCTGCTCCTGCTGGCAGCCCCCGGAACCCGCGCGCCGGTGGTCGTGCAGGTCATCGGCGTCCTCTTCGTCCTGAGCGGGATCGTCATTCCCTTCATGGGAGCGGCGCGCCTCGGAAAACTGGTCAACTGGTGGCTGGCCCGGCCCGACGGCTTCCTGCGGGCCTGGGCCGTCGCGGCCGCGGTCTTCGGGGCACTGATAGTGTGGTGCGGGATCTGAAAAAGAGATGTCCCTTGCAGCCCTTTGTGACGGGGTGTGGAAAAAAATTTCAAGCATCATAAAATAAGGAGGAAACCATGATATCACGACGTGCTCATAAAAGCATCCTCTGCGTTCTCCTCATGCTTGTCGCAACAACCGTCATTTCACTGGGCGTTCAGCCCCTTCACGCCGCCGGCGGGGAGACGATCATTGAACTGTGGGACACGGTCACGGCGCCCGCCCCGGTGGCACTGCAACCGGTGAAGCTCGACCCGGCGACAACGGCCTTCCTGATCCTGGACATCGAGGAGTTGACCTGTGATCTCGACCGCCGCCCGCGGTGTATCGCTTCCGTTCCCGCGATCAAGCGGTTTCTCGACCGGGCGAAGAGCAGCAACGTCGCCATTGTCTACAGCCTGACCAGAAGGGGGACGAGAGAGACGATCCTTCCCGAGGTGCGGCCCACGTGTGACGAGCCCATCGTCAAGTCCAGCGTCGATAAATTCTATGGTACGGACCTGGAAAACATCCTGCGCGAGCGCGGCATTACCACTGTCGTCATCGCCGGAACAACGGCGGAGGGTGCCGTCCTGCATACCGCGACGGGCGCCGCCATGCGGGGGTTCCAGGTTGTCATTCCCGTGGACGGCATGTCGGCCGCCGACCTCTACGCGGAGCAGTACACGGCCTGGCATATGCTCAACGCGCCGGGCACACGGCAGCGGACGATCCTCACCCGCTTCGGCATGATAGAGTTCTGAACCGACGGGAACCTCGATCTTCTCATGTTTCTGTGACCCGGAGAGACAAGTTTCCGTTTGACGTGCGGGAGAGGTTTCGGTACGGTCAGCCATACTTATTAAACAGGGGATGTCATGCCAACATTGACGGCGAGAGGATTGAAATGGCTCAAGGGGTTCCACTTGATCGCGGTTTCCTGCTGGATCGGGGGCGGCGTTGCCCTGATACTGCTTTATTTCCTGAAAGGCGGTGTCTCCGATGGCGGTGTTCTCTATGGAATTAATAAAAGCATACATCATGTTGACATGGCGGTTGTGGTTGTCCCCGGTGCCTTCGGCTGCCTGGTCACCGGTTTCATATACTCATGCTTCAGTAAGTGGGGATTCTTCAGGTACAAGTGGATGATATTCAAATGGGCCGTCACCGGGGCAGCCATCCTGTTCGGAACATTTTTTCTCGGTCCCTGGGAGACGGCCATGATGGAAATCTCCGGAAAGCTCGGGATGTCATCCCTGAGCGATCCGTCGTACCGGTACAGTGAAAAAATGAACCTGATCTTCGGCACCCTTCAAATCCTCGTGCTGATGGCAACCGTGTTCATTTCAATCTTCAAACCATGGCGGTCAAAGAAATAATGAAAGACACCCTGAAACAAGAGTGTTACAATTCCAGACCATGATTTTCCAAGTGGGTCGATTCCGGGGACACCATTCGTGCAAAGACAGTATCACGGGAATCCGGTGTATTCATGCATGCATTCAGCAGTCTGGTAAATGCCATCCTCGTCATTGTATTGATCTACGCACTGGCCCTGCTACTGCGGCGGAGAGGGACGCTCACGGAAGACCATTCACTGGTCCTTGCCCGCATTGTAACGGACCTGTGTCTGCCGGCCATGATCTTTGTCAGCCTCGCGGGGAAACCGATCCATGCGGACCAGGTCGTTCCGCCCCTGATCATGCTGGGGCTGGAGCTTTCCTGTATCGCCCTTGCCTGGGTCATCAGCTCCCTGCTCAAGTTCAACAGGGCACAGCAGGGAGCGATCATTTTCTGCTCGGCCTTCGGCTCATCGACGTTCCTGGGATATTCGATCATAATGCAGATGTTTCCGCACCGCCCGGAGGCTCTCGGTGAAGCGGTTCTTATTTCAGAGATCGGCGTCGGATACCCGATCTTCATTCTGGGTCCCCTCCTTGCCGCTTATTTCGGTTCGGAAAAAACCGATGTAAGGACACAGTTGAAGGACTCGCTGGATTTTTTCAGATCCCCCGTATTTTTTGCGTTGCTCATCGGTTTTCTCTGGGGGGGCTTTCGACTTCCCGGTAAGGAGAACATCTTTCTGGCTCCGGTCTTCCAACTGGGCGAAGCATTGGCCTCGGCATTGACGCCGCTTGCCATATTATCGGTCGGCCTCATGTTCAAACTGCCTCACATTCGCAAGATACTGGTGTCGCTGGCGATCGTGATCTGCATCAAGTTAATGGTGAAACCACTGTGTGCCGGTTTTCTTGCAACCTGGTTCGGGGTTCCCGAACTCTGGAAAGAGATCCTGGTGCTTTTGGCGGCAATGCCGCCAGCCGTCCTCGGGGTTGTCTTTATCAGGCGGTATGGCGGCGATGCTTCATTGGCGTCCGCGTTGCTGCTGGCTGCAAGCCTGGTGAGCTGCGTGACACTTCTGGGCGTGTTCCGGTTCGTTGGATAGCGGCAAGGAGGCATAAGTATTTTTTAACATATTGAAATTGCAGCATAAAGTCAGAAGGAGAAAATTTAGGGCATTGGAAAGAGCAGGGGTGATATGTACCCCCCGCTTTTTTTAAAGGTGATGTGAGAGGAGGGACGGCTGTGAAAAAGATCGAGGAATATCGGAAGGCCGGTCGGGAGTTGTATGATGCATTGCATCTGTCGACCTTCCCGGTGGCCATCAGATATATCAAGCGTGAACGTGAGATTCCGCAAGGGGTTCTGAGGCCATCGTCGTTCGGGAAGAAAATGGCATTATGCCAGGCGTTTACGCAGTCCCGTCGCTGGGGAACGACGGTGGCGATGACGTCAGACGATAATTTCTGCACGCCGGCGACGGCGATGCACCGGTGGGTTGACATATCAAAAGAGGATCTCATCAAAAGCCAGGTGATCCAGGGCTGGCACAAAAATGCTGCCGCGGAAAAGATGCGGATCTTGTCTTTTTTTGAGTTTCTGGGCCGGAAGGGACTTGAGAAACTGGAGCGGTACCATGGTCTTATCTGCTCACCGCTGCCCGATACGATGGTCGTTCCTGACGTGGTGCTGGTGTATGGGGATGGTGTTCAACTGACCCATATCATTCATGCGCTGAGTTATGAATACAAGTATGTGCCCCTGTCCTTTTTTGAGGGCTTTGCCGAATCCTGTGTGAAGGGCGGTCTGCTGCCCTTTGTGACCGGCCGGCCGCATATCGTTATTCCCGGTGCCGGTGACCGTTCCTTTGCCGGCATAACCGAGCATGAACTGGGCATCGGGGTACCCGCGTCGCTGCTTGCCTATGTGCTGGGTAACCTTTTTAAGACAGGCGGCATGATGAATATCGGCTATCCCCTGAGGCAGATTCTGCCGACGGACCTGAGCGAACATCTGACGCCGGGATTTCAGTTCATGCGCGAGAAAATCGATAAAAAGACGGGCCGGGGGCTCAGCAAGCGTGAAGCGTGAGACGGTAAGCGTGAAGCGAAAATCACCTCTTACGATTTCAGGTGTTCCCGATTCCCGGATTAAGAAGCGTAGCTTTTCAGCCCTGTTACGATGAGGCCGTGAGGTCGATAACGGTGATCTCCGGCGGCGAGAGGAGGCGCATCGGCGGGCCCCAGGTGCCGGTTCCCCGGCTGACGTAGAGGTGCCCTCCCGCCGGAAGTTCATACCATCCCGAGATGCGGGGGAAAAAGCATTTCACGAGCAGCCCGAAGGGGAATATCTGTCCGCGGTGGGTATGTCCCGAAAGCTGGAGATCGAAAAGACCTTCGGAGCCTTCGGCGATGGTGGGAGGGTGTTTCAGAAGGATGGTGAACTGCTGCTGCGGCAGTTTCGAGAGCATTTCCCGTTCCGGTACTGTCTTGTGAAGGCCCATCTGTTTTCCCGTGGGGTCGTCGACCCCCGCGATGGTGACCAGTCCGTCAATGGTCACCGCCTCCGCCCGGAGAACGGTAAATCCCGCCCTGGTCATGAATTCCAGGGAGTTGTTAAGTCCCGCGTAAAATTCGTGGTTTCCTGTGACGGAGTACTTTCCGTAGCGGGGACGCACCTGCTCGAACATCCGTGCCGGTCCCGCGAGATTGTCGATCTGCCCGTCAACGAGATCACCTGTGGATACGATGATGTCTGGATCCGCTTTCTTGACTGCTTCAAGGATGCATTTCAACCGTTTTTCACGGACGATGATGCCGAGATGAACGTCGGAAAGCTGTACGACCCGGATCCGTGGCGTTCCTTCGGGAAGCTTGTCCGTTTCGACGGTGATGTGCTCCGTTCTGATATGGATGGCTTCCCGGTACCCATAGATCGAGAGGACAAGGGCGAGACAGAGGGGGACCAGGAACGCGAACCGCGCCGCGGGGGCAAAGGCTGACAGGTCCCTGCCGAGGATGTGCCCGGCGAGGTCTATGAACAATCGGTACAGATCAACGGTCAGGGAGAGAGAAAAGAAGAGAAAGATGGTTCCCATCCAGGTATATCCGATGCATGCGGCCAGGCGGGCCGGAAGCTCGAACTCATGGCGCTCCAGAACGCGTACCAGCAGGGGAGCGAAGGTCATGAATGCCATGAAAAGTGCCAGAGCGGCCGCCGCCGCGGGTTCAAGGTGAAAGGCGGCCCGCACCTTGAGGAAGGCGTAGACATGAACGGCGCCGTATATACTTACTATGGTGAGCAGGAAAATGATCATCGTCGTGTCCTATGCCGGCAGCAGCGCACTGTAATTCCTCAGCCGTGCCTGCAGGTCCTTCGCATCTCCGACCAGCGAATCCAGGAGTGACCAGAAATCGGGACCGTGATTCTTGACCCGCGTATGGGCAAGCTCGTGGAGAATGACGTAATCGATCAGGTCTTCAGGTAGCCGGACAAGTTTCATGTTGAGACTGATCGTGTTCCGGGCCGAGCAGCTTCCCCATCGCGTTCTCTGATTCCGCAGGGTTACCTTGTTATATATGAAACCATGGGTTTTGGCCAGGACCGCAAGCCGGTCCAGGAGCAGCTTCCGGGCCCCGTTCCTGCCGATGCCGGGACCGAGATCCGCGACTGGCTCGACCTGTTCCTTCATGGCCCGTATGTCAGCCAGGTGTTTTTCTATCCACGTACCTTTGGATGAAACGAACAGCCGTGCCTCCGTGAATGAAACACCCCGAGGAACGGCAACCCGGACGCCTTTCACAGGTCTCACGGTGATGTTGAGGCGGCGCGCCCTTTGACTGTGCTCAAAAAGCACCGGGCCGATACCCGGCATTTCGATGATAAGAGATGATTTCATGTTGTCCTTTTGACTTCTCATTCCATCAGGTCCTGTTGTTGAGATGGTCGGGCAGACGCATGAAGATCACCAGGATGATGATCAGGACGAGAAGCACGGCGAGAACGCGGTACACGTCATTAAAGGCAAGCATGCCGGCCTGCCGGTTCAGCTGTTCGTATATCAATCCCGCCACCCCCCGGTCGGCGATGCTTTCATGGAATCCCCGATACAGCAATCCCTGGGTTGCCTGGTGAGTGGTCCAGGAATAGGGCAGGTCGAAAACGGTCATGTGGTCCGTCAGGCGGAAGTGGTGGAACTGCGACCTTCGGGACAGCAGGGTCGTTACGAAGGCGATGCCGAAACTGCTCCCGAGGTTCCGTACCAGATTAAAGATGGATGTGGCATTCCCCATTTCTTCCTTCGGAATCCCTGACAGGCTGAGCGTCATCAGAGGAATGAAAATGAAGGCCATACCGATACCGAACACTATTCTGGGCTCGACAATGGTCCAGAAGTCTACCATGAGGCTAAACTGTGACGTGATAAAGGCTGCCAGGGCCGTCATCAGGAGGCCGAAGATGATCAGGAATTTCGGATTCGTCTTGCCGATCAGTTTTCCAGCGATGGGCATGAAAAGGAGGCTCGCAATCCCCCCCGGCATGATGACCAGGCCGGCAAGGGTGGCCGTGTATCCCATGAGCGTCTGCACATAGATTGGCGGGAGAATGATATTGCCGAAAAGATTGATAAGAACGAAGAAAAGCACCACGGTGCCCAGGGTGAACGAGTAGTTCCTGAAGACCCGCAGGTTGACGATAGGTTGTTCCGAGAACAGTTCCCGGGCGATGAAGAACACCAGGGCTATCGCCGCCGTGACGGCGAGCCAGGTGATCAGGGCGGAACCGAACCAGTCCTTACCCTGCCCCTGGTCGAGGACCATCTGGAGGCACCCCACACCCACGGCGAGCAGCAACAATCCCCACCAGTCGATCCGGATACCCGTTTTCCTGAGATAGGGGGGGTCCGTGACCGTTATCAGGCAGGCAAGGAACGAAATGATGCCGATGGGGATGTTGACGAAAAAGATCCAGTGCCAGGACCAGTTGTCCGTGATCCATCCTCCCAGCAGGGGACCGATGATCGGTCCGAACATGATGCCGACGCCGAAAACAGCATTCGCCATGCCGTGTTCTTCGGGTGGAAACGTTTCCAGCAGAATGGATTGTGAGATGGGCTGCATGGAACCGCCGCCGATACCTTGCAGTACCCGGAAAAAGATGAGGCTTTCGATGTTCCAGGCCAGGCCGCAGAGAAGTGAACTGAGTGTAAAAAGGAGGATCGAAAAGAGAAGATACCGTTTCCGGCCGAACAGACGGCTCATCCACCCCGTCATTGGGATGATGACGGCGTTGGCCGCAAGATAGGACGTGATGGACCAGGTGGTTTCCTCGATGCCGGCGGAGAGGCTTCCCCGGATGTGATCGAGGGATACATTGACGACGGAGGTATCGACGATCACCATCAGGGTCGGGATCATCACCGTTGCTGCGATGATCCATTTGTTCGCCGGTCCGGCCATGAACGGCTCCCCTGATTATTGTGCGGCGAGGATGGTAGGGATGACCGACATGCCGACCCTGAGGACATGGTTCTTGTCGGTTCCTTCCTTGAGGTTAATCTTCACGGGAATTCTCTGAACGACTTTGACATAGCTTCCCGTGGCGTTTTCCGGCGGAAAAAGAGAGAAGACCGAGCCCGTTCCGGCCATGACGCTGTCCACGATTCCCTCGAAGGTCCTGCCGGGAAAGGCATCCACCCGGATCTTCACCTTCTGCCCGGGCTGTATGTTCCTGATTTGTGTTTCCTTGTAATTGGCCTCGATCCAGACGTCATCAAGGGGCACCACGGACATCAGGGGTTGCCCCGCCTGTATCTGATTTCCCCGTTCCACGGAGCGCCGGGTGATGTACCCGGAAACGGGGGCAAGGACGTGCGTATAATCCAGGCGCAGCTGTTCCTGTTCGAGGAATGCTTTCTTGTCGGTGATCAGTGCCTCCTGGGAGCGAAGGGCCGCTTCGGCCTCCGTCACCGCCGATTGCTGTGTTTCCCATGACGCCCGCGCCTGCTTCATTTGTTCCCGGGCCACGGCGACCTGCGCCTCGGCCACGGCATGAGCGGTCCGGGTCTTTTCCAGTTGTTCCTCGGGGATAGTCTTGTTCTCATAAAGGATCCGGGCGCGCTTCAGGTCCGATCCCGCCTGTTCAAGGGTCACTTCCTGGAGTCGAAGGACCGACTGGGCCGAGGAAATCCGGGATGATACTTCGGCAAGCTGCTTCCGGGCCACATCGATGCGGGAGGACAACTCGTCCATCTTCGATTGTTCCGCCCGAAGGTTTGCTTCCGCCCGGCGAACGCTGAGCTCGTAGTCACTCTCGTCGATGGTCAGCAGGAGGTCCCCTTTTTCAACGAACCGGTTATCGTCAACTGCCACCGAACTGACGGTGCCGGGTACTTTCGCCGCGATGACGTGCAGCCTGCCGGTCACATAGGCGTCGTCGGTGCTGATATGTGTTTCCTGGTAATGGCGGTAGAGAAAAACCGTCATTATGCCGATCAGAGCGATACCACCCAGGAGAAGAAAGGCGAATTTCTTCCGTTGATTGTTCGTGTTGTTCTGATTGGACGACATGGGTTCCCATCCCTTTTTGACTAAAAAAATTTCACCGCACCATAGCCTGTTCGGGAAAATGATTCAATATGAATTGCTGCACAGGGACTTTTTTCGAATCCGTCGAACAATCCGTCGAATATATCTTGACTTTTCTTTTCCCCTGAGGTAAATTCCACCCCCGAAAGTGGGATGAAGACATTTTGAAGTGCAATAGATGGCTGCCATGTTGTTAGACTCCCGGTGGCCGTTTTATTCTGTCATAATGGCAATCCGACTTTGAAATATCCAGGAAAGGAGGATGCCAGGTATGTCAGAAGGTACGGTTAAGTGGTTCAGCGACCGGAAGGGCTTCGGATTCATCGAGATGGAAGATGGTAAAGACATCTTTGTCCATCACAGCGCCATTCAGGTCGACGGCTTCAGGACCTTACAAGAGGGCCAGCGGGTCAGTTTCGATATCCAGCAGGGTCAGAAGGGCCCCGCCGCAAGTAACGTAAAGCCCCTGTAAACGTAAACAGAAAGGCGCTCCTGTGGGAATGCTCCCTATGGGGCGCCTTTTTCATCGACGGGAACGCGACAGCGGAACATGTTCTCATCACTCCTTCCCCAGAATCCCCCGACCAAAGGATAGTATGGCGATATTGCCGGGAATACGGTAATTTTCGTGGATAAATAGATCAGGCTCGGACCTGTATGATCATCAGTGCGATCGTCATTTTCCTGTTTACCTATGCGGGGGTGGCCCTTGGAAGAGTGCCGGGACTGACCCTTGACAGGACAGGGATTGCTCTGCTCGGGGCGATCGCCATGGTGGTTGCCGGTATCGTGTCTATTGATGAAGCGGTTCGATCGATTGATTTTCCGACTATAATACTCCTCTACGCGTTGATGGTGGTATCGGCCCAGCTGCGTCTGGGAGGATTCTATACCTGGTCGGCACTCCGGATTACCGTTCTGCTTGAAAATCCCCGACTGTTTCTCCTTGTCTTGATGGTGGTGAGTGCCGTCTTTTCTGCCATTCTTGCCAACGATATCGTCTGTCTTGCCTTTACGCCCGTTCTCACATGGTCGCTCCTGCGGGCCCACCTTCACCCGCTTCCCTTTCTCATCGGTCTTGCCGTATCGACCAACATAGGCTCGGCGGCAACGGTCATCGGGAACCCTCAAAACATGCTCATCGGACAGATCGGACAACTTGATTTCGCCCAGTTCCTTTTCTGGTGTGCCCCGCCTTCCATCCTCGCTTTAGCTGGAAGTTACGGGCTTATCTGCCTGATATGCCGTGGTGATTTCCATAAAGTCGAAGGGGCGGACCCGGGCGTGGAATGGGGAGGACACTGGCCGGACTTCAACAGATGGCAGAGCGTGAAAGGCCTTATCGCCGTGACTTTTATGGTGGTGCTCTTTTTTTCGCCTTTGCCACGGGAGCTGTCGGCACTGGCGGTTGCAGGATTCCTTCTCTGCAGCAGAAAAATGAAAACCCGCCATATTCTGGAGCTTGTGGACTGGCATCTCATAACGCTTTTCTGCGCTCTTTTCGTGGTTATACAAGGCATTGAGTCGGTACATGTACTGGAAAGGATATTTGCCTTTCTCGGCACACAGGGATTGGATATGGGAAATCTGTCCTTCCTGACGGGTGTTTCAGCGGTCATGAGCAATCTTTTCAGCAATGTGCCGGCGACAATGCTTCTGACGCGTTTCCTCGACCCATCAAATCCACTGGAATGGTATACACTGGCCCTTTCCAGCACCTTTGCCGGGAACCTGATCGTCATCGGCAGCATTGCAAACCTCATCGTCATCGAACAGGCAGCGCGTCATGGTGTGCGGATTTCTTTCGCGGATCATGCACGGGTCGGGATCCCGGTTACCCTCTTTTCTCTCTGCCTGCTTATTCTCTGGATTTATTGGTAGTATCCGACAGGTGCGCGGGAATACCCACTGTAGAGCTGCCGCTTACAGAAGTTCGGCGGTCCCCTCCGAGATTGCCTTCGGTGTTCCCAGGACAAAAAGGATATCACCGGATTCGATCCGATCATCGGCAGACGGATTGTAGATAATTTCAGCGCCGCGGCGGATGGCGAGCACCGATATGCCGTATTTCTTACGCATCTGGACACGGCCCAGCGTTTCTCCTGCCAGGAGTGACTCTCCTGTTACCCGCACAGTGCTTATTTCCACTTCGGAAAGGTTCAGTTTCAGGGGTGAGAGGGATGTAGAGTCTCTCGAAAGTCCCCGGAACATTTCGTAACCTTCTGAACGAATATCGGAAACGAAGCGTTCGATGTCATCTCTTGCTATGAGGTAGTGAGCAAGTACGCGGGAAAAAATTTCTACCGAGGTCTCGAATTCTTCAGGTATGACGTCGTCGGCACCGAGGTCGATGAGGGGTTTCATCTCGTTCACGAAACGGGTGCGGACGATCAGATGAACCGCCGGCCCCTGCCGCCTGACGACTTCCGTGATTCTCCTTGTAGCCGCCGGGTCATTGATGGCGATAACGGCAATTCTCGCCTCCCTGACGTTTACCATCCGGACCACTTCTTCCTGCGTGGCATCGCCGTAATAAATGGGTAAGCCCCGTTCCTGCTCCCGGCGCACGGTTTCCGGGTTCATTTCGATGACAGCATAGGGTATGCCTGCCATTTCAGCCGCCTTTGCCACGTTTCTGCCGTTTACGCCGAACCCGATGATGACAAGATGTCCCTTTGTGACCGGCTCTTCCGGTTCCGGAAGAGGGTGGAACCCGGCAACAAGTCGCGCGGGGAAGGGCACCCGGAGGATCCTTTCCGTCATGCGGGGTGCGGATGCCAGAATAAACGGTGTTGCCGCCATGCTGATAATGGTGCATGCCAGGAAGAGCTGGTATATCTGTTCGGGTATCAGGCCCGTCTTGAGACCGGCTTCTGATAGGATAAAGGAGAATTCACCGATCTGGCAGAGCGTAAATCCCGTCAGCAGGGCGATCCTGAAGGGGACGCCGAGAATGATCGAAGCCAGCGTGCCCGTTGCCGTTTTCAATAGCAGCAACCCCAGTGTTACGAGAACGATCAGTCCCGGCTGATTCAGGAAAAAACCGACATCCAGGAGCATTCCGATGGAAACGAAGAAAAAGCTCGTGAAGACATCGCGGAAGGGTATAATGTTTCCCACTGCTTGATGGCTGTATTCGGACTCGGAAATGATCAGACCGGCGAGGAACGCGCCCAGCGCAAGGGAAAGACCGGCGCCTGACGTGAGCCAGGCGACACCGAGACAGACGGCTATAATGGTCAGAAGAAATATCTCACGGTTCCGGGTGCGGGCGACATGATACAGGATGTTCGGAACGATCCACCGGGCGCCGGCCAGGACAAGGAAGACAATCCCCGTGATCTTCAGGGCCAGCAGTATGAGCGGTTGGACGGTAAATGATCCGGCCCCGGTCAGGAAGGGTGTCATGAGCATCATGGGAACAACGGCGATATCCTGAAAGATCAGGATTCCCAGCGATGTTCTTCCACGGGGGCTTTCCACCTCAGCTTTCTCCTGCAGGAGTTTCAGCACGATGGCGGTGCTGCTGAGTGATATGAGAAATCCCATGAAAAGCGCTTCATTGAGCGGGCGCCCGACCATGCCGGCAAGAAGGAAAACGGCGATTATTGTCAGGACGACCTGGAGCGATCCCCCCGCAAGAACGAGCTTTTCCATTGAGAGAAGCCGCTTCAGTGAAAATTCCATGCCGATGGTAAAGAGCAGGATGACGATTCCGATTTCGGCAAGAAGCTTGACCTCATGCACTGCTCCCACAAGCCCGAATCCGTGCGGGCCTGCCAGGATCCCGGTTATGAGAAATCCAACGATCGATGGGATCCTGAGGCGAAGGCAGACGAGAATGACCGCGATCGACAGGATGAAAATAATGATGATGTCCTGCAGGAGAGGTATTTCCATGGAGTGTTTACTTCCGATTACTCGTTGCGCGTTTTCATTTCGTACGTTTGCCATACACCATACGGAATGGCAAAGGTAAAGTAAAGATATATCGATGAATATCCGGGAATAGGGGAACGGTGCTGTCGAAGGATTGACAAAGTGAGCGCCGGTGTGTTAGGAGCGGTTCGGTCCGCGGGATTCACGGGGCCGTTATACCATGGAAGGTGCGTGATGAGTGCCGTTCGATTGAAGGGAAACGTGGCCAACTGGATCAGGTTGTCCCGTCCAGCATTTCACTCCGTCGGGGTTCTTCCCTTTGTCCTCGGTACGGTCATGGCATGGAGGATCGAGAGTGTTTTCAACCTGCCCGTTTTTATCCTGGGGACGCTCGCCGTTATCCTCGTGATGCTTTCCACCTACCAGGCGGGAGAGTATTTTGACTTCCAGGAAGACAGCATTTCGAAAAGCATTTTCCCGAGCAGGTTCGCCGGCGGGTCGGGGGTGATGCAGGAGGGGGTACTTCCCCGCCGTGTCCCCCTGTGGACGAGTGTCATAGCGATGGTGGTCGCGGCACTGATCGGTATCGTCCTGCAGTTCGTTCTTGACACGGGGATTTACACCATTCTCCTCGGTGCCGTCGGGCTTTTCTGCGGGTTTTTTTATTCCACCAGACCCCTGCGGCTCGTGGAGCGCGGCGTGGGGGAACTGGTGATCGGTTTCTGTTACGGCTGGCTGCCGGTGGCCGCTGCCTTCTATATCCAGGCGGGTTATGTGAATCAGAGCATTCATCTGATCTCCCTGCCCATAGCCCTCACCATATTCAATGTGATCTTTCTGAACGAATTTTTTGATATTCCCGGTGACCGGGCGGCCGGCAAGAGGAATCTTCTTATCAGACTGGGGACCCGGAAAAGTGTTCTTTTGTACTGCGCCGCGTCGGTGCTTGCCTGGCTTGCCATGTTCACGACGATAACCGCGGGTGTTTCGCCGCGGGCCCTGTGGCTCTACCTGCCGGTCGTTATTCTTTCGTTGTATATCGTCATTTCATTGATCCGTGGCGGGTACAGACACTATCGATCACTGGAGCTGTTCTGCGGTCTGAATATCGCGGTTAACCTAGGGACAACGGGTGCCTATATACTTGCCTTCCTCTAACGCCGGATACCGGTGGGAACAGCAGGATGCACCATGAGATGACTACACCAATGGAACAGACTGTAAATTCACGAAAAAGAAAAAGGGTAAAACCCGTCTTCTGGCCGCCCACGCTGCTTTTCAGGCAGCTGGGGTGTGCCCTCTTCATGGGATACCTGAACGGATGGCGTAAATTTCCTCACTGGCTGGTTCATGACAGTCTGAAGTCCATCCCTGTTTCGAACGGCGCGTTGGGCATGGGATGTATCGGCTATCCCGGCCATCCCGCCTGGGAGGTCACGTCGGCCTGCAACCTGCGCTGTATCCACTGCCACGCGTCCAGCGGAAAGCCCGCGCCTGATGATCTGACCACCGATGAGGCAAAACGCTTCATTGATGAGCTTGCCGAGGTGCCGGAATTCCGGACCCTCGTGTATACCGGTGGGGAACCTCTGGTGAGGCCGGACATATTCGAACTTCTGAAACATTCGAAAAATGCCGGATTCGCGAACATTATCGCCACGAACGGGACCCTCATCGACGAGGAAACTGCCTTCAGGCTCAAGGAGCATGGTGTCGTCTGCAATGCCATCAGCCTCGACGCGGCGGACCCCGACATGCATAATTATATCCGGAACAATCCGGAGGCCTTCGACCTCGTTCTCCGGGGCATCGAGGCAACGCGAAAAGCAGGCATCCTCCTGCAGATAAATACGACGGCCATGGAGATCAACATGCCCTATCTGCCCGAGCTGATAGATTTTGTTGACGGACAGGACGCCGCGATCATGCTCATGTACCAGCTGGTGGCCGTGGGCAGGGGGGAAAAGATAAAGGAGATCACGCTGAAAAAGTCGACGAACCAGAACCTCAGCACCCTCATTTCCGCAAAGCAGAGACATATCAAGACTATCGTGGAGCCCGTGGCGGGCCCCCAGTACTGGCCGTACCTCCTTGAAAAACGGGGGATGAGGGGTGCTCTGGCGCTCAAGTTCGCCGAACAGGTCTTTCACGGATGTGCCGCCGGTCGGGGATTCGTCTATATCAAGGCCAATGGTGATGTATGGCCCTGCCCCTTCGTGGAAGTTACCGCCGGAAACGTCAAAAAGCAAACGTTCAAGGAGATTTACGAGGAATCGGAGGTCTTCATCAATCTGAGAAATCGTGAGAACACCCTGAAGGGAGATTGCGGAAACTGCCGGTATAGAACGATATGCGGGGGATGCCGGGGTCGGGCCTGGGCCTATTCGGGGGACTATCTGGGGGAAGACCCCCGGTGTTTCATTAAAGGCTGAAGACCGGAAAAATCTGCCCATTCATTGTGCCTCATGGCACACTTCTGCTATATGAAGGTCATTACGTTGGTTTTCGTATACGCATTCTTGAATATATCGCATATCAAGATAGAAAAAGGAGGAAAAACATGATCAACAATTTGAGCCTTGAACAAATGGAAGCGATCCTGGACGCATTGCCTATAGAATTCATCTTTATCGATGACCGGGAGCGGCTTGTGTACGCCAATAAAGAGGAGAAACGATCATCACCTGCCTCAGCTGCCGTGATGGGAAAAGACATCCGCGGTTGCCATCAACCACAGAGTCTGTCATTGATGGAACAATTTGTTTCTAATCTCAAGAGCGGTGTGAAAGATGAAGAAAATTTCTGGCTTCTTTTCCCCGACCGAAAGATATTGAACCGCTTCATAGCTGTCAGGGACAAGAGTGGAAAATATCTGGGCATGATAGAATACCTTTTTGATTTCAAGGCAGTAGAAGAACTGGCAGATGCAAAGAAAGACGCCCACGTACGGGATTATTCCAAGCAGCCCTCTGATGGTGAACCGACGGGATAAACCTGCAGGAGAAGCATTGTATCCATCGAGGCAATCGTGGGTAGATATATAATAAGTAGTTGCCGGGATCACTTTTCTGATGAGCTGATATGTTCAAATCCAGTCATCTGCAACTGTATCCGGCGACAGTTCCGCTCGTAAAAAAATCCCTTAATACCAGTAAAAATCATCGATAAGGATAAAGTAATAGAACAACCGTATTGGCATAATGTTCTTGATAAACACATAAAAGTTAATATGTTACGTATGGTGAGTATCGATTGGCATTGTAATTGCGACATAATTGATCAGCAGCTACGACGTAATAAGCCATCTTTATGGTATATATCAAAAACTGGTGGGATATTATGCGATGCAAATGGAATCACCGGGGATTCACGCTTATTGAGCTTCTGATTGTCATTGCCATAATCGGAATCCTCGCATCGATCGCGATGCTGCAAGTCACAGCATACCAGATGCACAGTTACCGGGCGGCGACCATATCGGACGCAAAAAACGCCTACGATGCCATCATGAACTGGTTCGTGGATAATACCTGCGTGGCTTGACTGCCAGACATCTCCGGGCTGGAAGCCTACGGATTCAGACCATCACCAGATGTAACCACTGAAATAACCAATCAGGATATTAAAAATCTAGAAATAACGTCAACTCATGATATTGGTGGGCATGTGGTCGTTGTACATGTGGACGGTTCCTTAACGGTCACGAGTCCTTGATGATGCGGTAAAACATCCATATGCGGCGACCACGCTTTATCCTTCGTCATTTCGAAGCACCTTCCTCAGTAGGATCAGGGTTTGTGTGCCTTTCCTTCAAGTTTTTTACAGAGTTTTCCCATCTTTCATCGGTGTTTTGAATGCGATGGGGTCTATCAGCTGTCTTCCGCCGCTTGACAATTCGCCGTCGCCGGGGCAGCATGGAGCATATACAGGGAGAAACACCGCGGTGAAGGAACGGGAATATATTCACAGAGAAGACAGGGCGAAAAAATATGATGATCTGATGTCACCCCTTGAATTCAGGGTGCTTTCCGTTGTGGTCGAGGAACTGATCGCGTCTCGGAATAACCGATCCCTCAAAGTCGTCGACCTGTGCTGCGGTACGGGACTGTTGGCCGGAATGCTTGGCGGTACGCCGGGTATCAGCTACACGGGCGTAGACATGGACGCGCGGTTTCTCGCGGCGGCGCGTCACAGAGTGCGCCACCGGCCCGGTTTCACCTTTGTGAGGGCAGACGTTATGACATACGGAAGCGAGCTTTCTTTTGACGCGGCCCTGATGACCTTCGGTTTTCATCATATCGAGGATACCCGAAAGGAACGGTTCCTGAAGCATGTTCGCGGACTTCTCAGGGACAGGGGTGTCTTCATCGTCGGCGACTATGTGATTCCCCCGTATGAAAACGAGGACGAGTTCGGGAAAGCCGCCACTGACTTTTACGCGCGGCGCGTGTCCTACCTGGGGGAGCATCGGCTCGTTTCCGATAGATATATTAATGAAATCAAAAAGTTTTGTGTTTCCTCAGCCGTCCACGAAGAATTTAAGATCGATTACCGCCGGACGGTGGATACCTTCGAAAGAAGCGGGTTCGAAAAACTGAAGGAGATCAAGACGTGGCCGGATGTCGATGTGTACGGTCATGAGCGGGTGGGGGATTATGTCTTCGTCTTCAGAAGGAAATGACCCTCCCTCGTGGCGATCTTCGAGATGCCCCGGAGAAATCTTCTGGCATTTCATGGGGAGGGTGGTACAATATGAACGTCGAATACCGGCAGTGAAAGAAAGGAGGAACGCGTTATGGCGGAAAAGAAATTAAACCTTCTTGATTTCCTGGTATTCCTGGTGACCCCCGAAGATTCGACGGAACGGTATCCTAATCCCGTGTTTGGCAGGTCTGACCCCGCTCTTGTGTATCTGCCAGGATATCAACAGGTTATGAAAACGGTTTTCTGGGTATTGGTCTCCGTCGCCTTTTCAGTGATGATTTCACAACTTCGTTAGAGCCCGTCATCCCGTTCATTGCCGCTCATGGACCTTGCAACGCTGCGAAGCTACCTTCAGAACAAGAGAAATGCCGTGGAGGACTATCCCTTTGGACCGGAATATATGGTCTTCAAGGTGGGAGGGAGGATGTTCGCCCTGGTGGCTGCAACGATCGACCCTCTTCGAATGAACCTGAAGTGCCGTCCCGAAGACGCCGTCGTTCTCCGTGATATCTATGAGGCGGTAAAGCCCGGCTATCACATGAACAAGCGCCACTGGAACACGGTGGTCCTGGACGGCAGCATTCCGGATGAGCTGGTCCGCGTTCTCATTGATGATTCCTATGAACTGGTCGTTGAAAAACTTCCCCGTCCGGTGCGGGAACAGATCCGGCAGGCTTCGAAATGATCGATATTACGGCGGCAGAAGCTCTCCCTCGCCGGTCTCACCGGTTTCGTTTTCCCGGTACCGGTCGAGATCGAGCTTGAAGAACTCGTCCTGTTCTTTTCGTTTCTGTTCTGAAACGTATTCGGTCGGCGCCGTTCCTTCCAGGTAGCATCCGTACACGTATTTCCGGTCGTCCGGATTTGCCAGCAGCCCCGTTTCGGGGTCTATCTTCACGAATTCGAGTCCTTCGGGCGGTGTGAAATATTCGACCGCCGTACCGGCGAGAACATCCTGCAGGTAATAGAGCGTGATGGGGCTGGCGGCCCGGGACCCCGTTTCGAATTTTCCCAGTTGCCGGAGGTCGTCATATCCGACCCAGACCCCCGTGACCAGGGAGGGTGTGAACCCCATGTACCAGGCATCTTTCAGGTCGTTCGTGGTGCCTGTCTTTCCTGCCGTGGGCCGGCCGAGGGCCCGCATCCGCCAGCCGGTACCCCGTGAAACCACTTCCTGAAGGAGATGAGATGTCATGTAGGTAATACGGGGGTCCACGACCTGTTCCGTCCGCGGTGTCTGTTCCTCTATGGTTCGGCCGGTACGGTCCACGATCCTTTCAATATAATAGGGTTGCACCAGCTTCCCCCTGTTGGCGAAGACCCCGTAAGCCCTGACCATTTCAAGGAGGGTCAGGCTTGAACTTCCCAGGGCCATGGAAAGATCCCGGGTCAGGGGCGATTCGATCCCCATATTGGAGGCGTAATCGGCCGCGTAATCGATCCCTATGTCCTTGAGCAGTTTTATCGTCACCAGGTTCCGGGATTTAACAAGACCGGTGGCCAG
Source organism: Deltaproteobacteria bacterium (assembly GCA_016933965.1). Taxonomy (NCBI): domain Bacteria; kingdom Pseudomonadati; phylum Myxococcota; class Myxococcia; species Deltaproteobacteria bacterium. The sequence goes on from JAFGTS010000053.1 coordinate 65,435, forward strand.
TGTCGTGGGTCCGTAAAATCGTTCTTCGTAATTCTGCGGTTTCCAGGTGCTGTCACGCAGGGTGTCTTCGAATATAATGGGCGTGTCCATGATGATCGTCGAAGGGGTGAACCCCCTGTCGAAGGCCGCCGTGTAAATGAAAGGCTTGAACGATGAACCCGGCTGCCGGTGCGCCTGGGTCGCCCGGTTGAATTCGCTCTTCCGGTAACTGCGGCCCCCGACCATGGCCCTGATTTTTCCGGTTTCCGCCTCCATGCTCAGAAGTGCCCCCTGTACCTCCGGTTCCTGTTCCAGGGCGGCCCTGAAGGATATGAGCGGCATCTTCTCTGCGGGTTCTTCGACGGGCGGTGCGTCCGACGCCGGCTTTTCTTCAACGAGATCCATGATTCTGACGAGGATGACATCGCCGGCCTTGAGCACTTCGGCGGGATCTTTGACCTTTGCCGTATTGTAGGCGACTTTCGGGTCCGGTTCCCGGGCCCAGGACATGTCTTCGAGCTTCATGGTCCCTTTGTATCTGCCGATCCCGAGCGACACTTCGTCGGCCTCGCTGTCGACACCGGTCACCAGCGCCTGGGTGATTTCCTCACTCTCCAGGGGTCTCTCCCCCTGTTCATCATCCATTTCTGCAAGAAATGAAGCTGTTCTGTCAGCCGGTATGTGTTTGAGCGCTCCCCGGTACCCCTGCCGCTTGTCCAGTTCCCTGAGCCCCGCCAGGACGGCCTTCCGGGCGGCCTTTTGCGCTTCGATGTCCAATGTGGTGTATACTTCGAGGCCTTCCCGGTACAGGACATCGCTGCTGTATTTCGACTGGATGTAACGGCGGACGTTTTCGGTAAAATAGGGGGCTATTTTTTCCTGCTCCCTTGCTTCTTTCAGGTTCACCGGCGCGTTGAGGGCGAGTTCCTTTTCATTGTCCGTGATATGCCCGTCCTCGGCCATCCGGTTGAGAACGTAGATCTGCCGGTTGCGGGCCCGCTCGGGGTGATTATAGGGAGAATACCGGCTCGGCGCCTTTGGGAGTCCCGCCAGCAGGGCTGCCTGTGCAAGGGTCAGGTCCCGGGCCTGTTTTCCGAAGTACCGCTGGGCGGCCGCCTCAATTCCGTATGTGCCATGGCCCAGGTATATCTGGTTCAGATAGAGGTTCAGGATCTCGTATTTTTTCAGGTACCGGTCGATGCGATACGCCAGGATCGCCTCTTTGAGTTTCCGGATGTAGCTTTTTTCGGGTGTCAGAAACAGGGATTTGGCAACCTGTTGCGTTATGGTGCTCCCGCCCTGGACGATCCTTCCGGCCCGAAGGTTCTTTATGAATGCACGGGCGATACTCTTGGTGTCGACCCCCCGGTGCTCGAAGAAGCGGGCGTCCTCTGCGGCCACGAAGGCCATGATGACGAACTTCGGCAGTTCTCCAACACGGACGACCTTTCGATCTTCCAGATAAAATTCGTCGATCAGTTCCCCCTTGCTTGCGTATACGCGAGTGATGATGCTCGGCCGGTAATCCTTCAGCGAGGCGATGCTCGGTAATTCATTGACGATAGTATAGAGAAATAAAGAGATTCCTCCGGCGCCGAGGATAAAAAGAAGCACAATGGCCATGAGGATCTTTTTTCCCGGGCCCCTTCCTTTTTTCCCGGTATCGCCTTTTTTCCTGATCGAGCGGGTTTCTGCTTTCATGCCTTTTCAGTAACGTCCCCTTTGTCCGGTTCTTCCGCGTTCCGTGCACGCTTTCTCTCGCCCAGTCTGACGATCCAGACACTGATCTCATAAAGGATCATGAGAGGAACCGCCATCAGGCACTGGGTGACGACGTCGGGAGGCGTCAGAAGCGCGGCGATGATAAATATGAGAAGGATCGCGTATTTCCTCTGCGTTGTGAGGGTTTTTGAGGAGACCATGCCGATCCTGGCAAGAAAGTACATGAATATGGGAAGTTCAAAAATGACGCCGAAGGCTATGAGGAGCTTCATGGAAAATGACAGGTATTCCCGGATGGAGAACATGGGTTTGATGAAGTCCGTGGTGAATCCCACAAAGAACTTGAATCCCAGAGGAAAAACCAGAAAATAGGCGAACAGCGCTCCGCTCAGGAAAAAGATGGTCGAAAACATGACAAAAGGGACGACATACCGCTTTTCCGATGAATAGAGCCCCGGCGATATGAATTTCCATATCTGAAACAGGGTATAGGGACTGGTCAGAAACAGGGAACCGAGGAGCGAGACCTTGAGATAGGTGAAAAAGGCCTCGGGGAGGCTCGTGAATATGAGAACGCTTTGGTCGGGGAGTTGCGTTACCAGGGGACGGGCCAGGATCTCAAAAAGCTTTTCCTTGAAAAAGTAACAGGCCACAAATCCGATGCCGACGGCAATGATGATATGAAGAAGCCTGGTTCTCAGCTCCTCCAGGTGTGTCGTCACGGGCATTTTTTCGTTGACATGTTCCGTCATAACAGAAATGGGCTATGCATCATGGAAGGCATCGGGGGATCGGGACGCTCAGCTCTCTTTTTTTTCTTCTTCGGCTTTCGTATCCTTCAACGTTTCCAGCGTAACAGAATCCTTGATATCCCTGACATCATTCTTTATCTCATCGACGTGAAGGGATTCCTTGACATCCTCTGTGGCTTTTCTGAATTCGGCAAATCCCTTTCCGAGAGACTTCGCGAGGTCGGGGAGACGCTTGGGACCGATGATGATGAGTGCGATTACCAGAATCACGATCAGTTCCGGCATACCGATGCCAAACATTTGGTGCTCCCTTCATAAAGAATAACAGCAGACTATATATTCTTTTGAATCTTTGTCAATCTGTTTTCATGGATTGCATTTCATATGTGCCTGTGTTAAAAATCTCCGTTCTTTGCAATGAAAACAGGGATGGTGGCGTTATGGACTCAATGACGGGAATTGTCCGGGACCGCCGGTATCTCGATCACGACCCGGGGTCCTACCACCCGGAGTCTCCGAGACGGCTCGAAGCGATCTACACCATACTTGACGGGGAGGATATGAGGGACCGGTTCGTTTCCGTGGAGTCCCGGTTCGCCACTCGCGATGAGATCGCCATGAACCATTCAGCATGGTATGTCGACCTTGTCGCCGGAACGGCGGGAAAACGCCATGCCTCCCTTGACGTGGATACCCAGACATCGCCGAGGTCATACGAGACGGCGCTGCTGGCGGCAGGCGGGTTTCTGAACGCGGTCGAACGTGTTGCCGCCGGTGAACTGAGGAATGCTTTCGCACTGGTCCGCCCCCCCGGCCATCATGCCGAAGCTGACGGCGCCGCCGGGTTCTGCATATTCAACAATATCGCCATCGGCGCCCGGCTCGCGCTGAAAAAGCTGCGGATGGAACGCGTTCTCATTGTCGATTGGGACCTGCATCACGGCAACGGCACGCAGCACTCTTTCTACACGGAACCGCGGGTGCTGTATTTTTCAACCCACCAGTATCCCTTTTATCCCGGGACGGGGCGCATTGCGGAGATCGGATCGCGGGACGGTCTGGGGTACACGATCAATGTTCCCCTTCCGCGTGGTCCCGGTGACGGCGAATACGTCCGGATATACAGGCAGATCCTGGAACCTGTCGCCCACGCGTACCGGCCCGACCTGGTTCTCCTCTCGGCGGGGTTCGATATCTACCGCAAGGACCCTCTGGGAGGCATGAACCTGTCCGTTCCCGGCTTTGCGAGCCTGACCCGCATCCTGATGAATATCGCCGATGCCTGTTGCGACGGCCGCTTCGTGATAACCCTTGAGGGAGGCTATAATATCGACGGTCAGGCCCAGGGGGTGAAGGCCGTCCTGAAGGAAATGAGGAACGACACGATGGTTTCGGAGGATTTCCTGGCACGGCTGGACAACGAATCGGACCGGCGGAGCATCGACCCGATCATTCAAAAGGTGATCGAACAGATCAAGCCCCTCTGGCAGGTGTTCTGAGACGTGAAACGAAAATTGGAAGAAGAAGGATAAAACAGCTTTGCACTCAGGCACTTATTTTATATATATGGAGGCCATCACGTGAAATTGACAAAGGCGGAAGTTGAGCACGTAGCCCATCTCGCGCGGCTCACCATTTCCGAGGAAGAAAAGGACATGTTCACGTCCCAGCTCAACGATATCCTGCTGTACATGGATATCCTGAACAGGATCGACACGGGCGGCATCGAGCCCATGACCCATGCCATATCGCTGGAGAACGCCCTGAGGGATGATGTCCGGCAGGAATCCCTTGGAACGGAGGCGAGCCTGGCGAACGCCCCCGACGATGCCGGTGATTGTTTCAAGGTGCCGCGCGTTATCGAATAAGAGGAACACCATGGAAAGCAGCAGTTTAACGATCCACGAATTACAGACGCTCCTTCGGGACGGGAAGGTGACGGCCACTGAGTTAACGGAATCGGTCTTCAATCGGATAGATGCCGTTGAGGATAAGGTCCATGCCTACATCACCCTCACCCGGGACGACGCCTTCGCCATGGCCGAACAGGCCGACAGGGATATCAGTGAGGGGAAGTTCCGGGAACTGACGGGCATTCCCGTAGCGCTGAAGGATAATATGTGTACGAAGGACGTGAGGACCACCTGCGCGTCCCGTATCCTCGGAAACTTCATTCCTCCCTATGACGCCACGGTCGTCGAGAAGCTGCGCGCCGCCGGTGCCGTATTCACGGGGAAAACGAACCTGGATGAATTCGCCATGGGCTCGTCAACGGAGATGTCCTGTTTTGGCGTGACCCGCAATCCCTGGGACCTGGAGCGTATCCCCGGCGGTTCCAGCGGCGGTTCTGCCGTGGCTGTGGCAACGGACGAATGCATCGCGGCCCTGGGGTCCGATACGGGCGGTTCCATACGGCAGCCGGCGTCGCACTGCGGCGTGGTAGGGATGAAACCGACCTATGGGCGCGTGTCTCGGTACGGCCTTGTCGCCTTTGCCTCCTCACTCGACCAGATCGGTCCCCTGACGAAGGACGTTGAGGACTGCGCCATCATGATGAACGTCATATCCGGATACGACCCGAGGGAATCTACATCGGTTCCTGCGGATGTCCCCGACTACCGCCGGTTCGTGGACCGGGGTATCGAGGGCTGGACCGTGGGCATTCCCCGGGAATACTTTACCGAGGGGATCGATCCCGAGGTCGAAACGGCGGTGAAAAAGGCCGTTTCCACCATGGAGGCCCTGGGTGCGCGGTGCCGGGAGATCTCCATTCCACACACGGAATACTGTGTTGCCATCTACTACATCATCGCGCCCTCTGAGGCGAGCTCCAATCTTGCCCGATTCGACGGTGTCCGCTACGGTTTCCGGGCCGCCGGCGAGACGGAACTGCTGCAGATGTACAAGGCAACGCGCTCGGCGGGCTTCGGTGACGAGGTGAAGCGGCGGATCATGATCGGCACCTACGCCCTCTCGGCGGGGTATTACGATGCTTATTACAAGAAGGCTTCGCAGGTGCGGCGGCTTCTCCGTGACGATTTCGACCGGGCCTTCAAGGAATGTGACATCATCCTGACGCCGACCTGCCCGACGGCTGCCTTCCGGATCGGTGAAAAGACGGATGACCCTCTCCAGATGTACCTTTCCGATATATTCACCCTCTCCGTCAACCTGGCTGGAATACCGGGACTGGTGGTACCCTGCGGGTACACGGGGAACGGACTTCCCGTGGGGGTCCAGTTTCTCGCGGGTCACTTTCAGGAGGGCATGCTCATCCAGGCCGCCGCGGCCTATGAGCGAGCGTCAGAAGGAGAGAAAAGGAGACCGGCGTTATAATGGAATACGAACCTGTCATCGGGCTGGAAGTGCATGCCCAGCTCTCAACGGATACGAAAATATTCTGCGGTTGCTCGACCGGATTCGGAGATGTCCCCAACAGCAATACCTGTCCCATCTGCATCGGCCTGCCGGGAGTGCTGCCCGTTCTGAACCGGAAGGTCGTCGAGTATACCGTAAAAATGGCGCTTGCCACTCACTGCCGTATCAATTCCTTCAGCGAGTTCGCCCGAAAGAATTATTTCTATCCCGACCTTCCCAAGGGCTACCAGATCTCGCAGTACGCCTATCCCATCGCCGAGCACGGCTATGTCGACATTGAACTGGAGGGTGGGAAGAAACGCATCGGCATCACGCGTATCCACATGGAGGAAGACGCGGGCAAGCTCGTTCACGACGAGGAACAGCCGCTCAGTTATGTGGATTTCAACCGTTCGGGCGTTCCCCTCATCGAGATCGTCAGCGAGCCCGACATGCGAAGCGCCGAGGAAGGTGCGGCCTACCTCCGGAGGCTTCATGAGATCCTCGTATACCTTGACATCTGTGAGGGGAACATGGAGGAGGGGAACTTTCGCTGTGATGCCAACGTGTCGATCCGTCCCCGTGGTGCCGGGCGGTTCGGCACGAGGACGGAACTGAAAAACATGAATTCCTTCAGAAACGTGCAGCACGCGCTGGAGTATGAGATCGAGAGACAGACCCGCATTCTGGAGTCAGGCGGTTCCGTGGTCCAGGAAACACGGCTCTGGGACGACCGTCACGGCGTCACCCACTCGATGCGGAGCAAGGAGGAGGCCCACGACTACCGATATTTTCCGGACCCCGACCTGGTGAGCCTCTCCCTGTCGGATGAATGGATAGCGGAACTGAAGGCGTCGCTGCCTGAGCTTCCCCTGGAGAAACGCGAACGTTTTGTGAGGGAATACGAGATCCCGCCCTATGACGCGGCGGTCCTGACGGCGAACCGGGCGCTGGCGGATTTCTACGAAGAGGTGGCGGGGCTCACCGGGAAACCGAAGATCGCGAGCAACTGGGTCATGGGTGATTTTCTGCGCTGGCTGAACGAGGAGAAGCGTCTCGTGGCGGAAAGCCCTGTCGCTCCGCGGTCGCTCGCCAGCCTGATCAATGCCATCGAAGAGGGTACCATCAGCGGAAAGATCGCCAAGGATATCTTCGAGGAAATGTGGAAGACCGGTAAAACACCGCAGGACATCATAGAGGAAAAGGGCCTGGAACAGATCACCGATGCTGAGGCCATCGAGAAGGTCATTGATGAGGTCCTGAAGGCGAACCCGAAACAGTACGCCCAGTTCAAGGCGGGGAAAGAGGCCCTTTTCGGGTACTTTGTCGGTCAGACCATGAAGGAAACCGGAGGCAAGGCCAACCCCGGTATCGTGAATGATATTCTGAAAAGGAAACTGTCGGGATCATGATACGACCGATCTACTGGGAAGCGGGCCGGGTCGTGATGATCGACCAGAAGCTCCTTCCGGACCGTGAGGAATACCTGACCTTCAGTGATTACCATGATGTTGTGGCGGCCATCAATGATCTGACCGTGCGCGGCGCGCCCGCCGTGGGGATCGCCGCCGCCATGGGCATCGCCCTCGGTACGTCCGTGCTGCCGGCGGAATCCATGGATGACCTGCGGGTGCGATTTTACCGGATCTGTGATGAGTTCGCCCGGACCCGGCCGACGGCGGTCAATCTCTTCTGGGCGATCGACCGGATGAAACGATGTTTTGAGACCGGTGCCGGATCGAGCATCATGTCCCTGAAAAAGGCCCTGGTCGACGAAGCCTGTCATGTTCTGGAAGAAGATATCGCCGCGAACCGGCGGATCGGTGAAATAGGAAGCGCCTTTATAGCCGACGGTGATTCCATTCTCACCCACTGCAACGCCGGCGCCCTGGCAACGGGAGGGCACGGGACGGCACTCGGTATCATCCGGACCGCCCGGGATGAAGGGAAAAAGGTCCATGTCTTCATTGATGAAACCAGGCCCGTTCTTCAGGGGGCCCGGCTCACCGCCTGGGAAATGATGAGGGAGAAAATCCCGGCGACCCTTATCACCGATAACATGGCCGGCTGGGCCATGAAGCAGGGGAAAGTGAACATGGTGATCGTCGGTGCCGACCGGATCGCCGCGAACGGTGATACGGCGAACAAGATCGGAACATACAGCCTTGCCGTTCTGGCCGAGGAACACGGCATCCCTTTTTATGTGGCGGCGCCACGGTCCTCCATTGACCGTTCGATCCCCGATGGTTCCGCGATCCCCGTTGAGGAGCGGAACGGTACCGAGGTTACGGTATGGAGGGGGATCCCGGTGGCCCCCGCGGGTGTCGCCGTCTATAACCCTGCCTTTGACATAACGCCGGGCGAACTGATCACGACCATCATCACCGAAGCGGGAACGGCCCACCCTCCTTATGAAGACGCGATCGGGCGTCTGTTTGAAGGATGATCCCCATGGAAAAGCTCTTCCTCTTTGATTTTGACGGTGTGATCGTCGACTCCCTTGAATTTTACGAGGAAGTGGCGCGGCTCTACTCTGAGGAGATCGGCCGGACCATCGCCCGGGACCGGGAAGAGTTCATGGACCTCTATGACGACAATTTCTATGTATCGATCCGGAAACGTGGTTTCGACCTCGAAGCCCTGGGGCGGGCGGCGAAGACCGTGGCACCGCGGCTTGATCACACGACGATAGAGGCTTTCGAGGAATGCTTCCCCGTCATAGAGAAACTTGCCGGGGACCATATCCTCCTGATCGTCTCATCCAATTCGAGGCGGACCATAGAACTGATACTGTCGAAATATTCCTGTATCGAATGTTTCCGGGAAATTCTCGGCGCCGACTTCATGTACAGCAAGGTCAAAAAGATACGTCATGCCATGGAAAAATGGCGGAAAACACCGGAGGAAACCTATTTCATCGGCGACACCACGGGAGATATCAGGGAGGCGAAGGCCGCCGGGGTCAGGACCGTGGCCGTCACCTGGGGCTGGCATTCCCGTTCGCGGCTTGAAACGGCTCATCCCGACCATATCATCGAGACTCCCGCCGAGCTGCTGGCACTGGGAGAATAGAACAAACGTCTCAAAAATGTAACAGTTCAGAACCGCTGAAGTTTCCACTTTCCTTTTGACCTGTATCCATAAAACCGCTATAAAAAACCTATCATCACGTACATGCAGAGGTGATACGCTTTTTCCACCGGGGCGATCCGTGAAGAGTGGATATCCCGTTCGCCGTCCCTTCCCTCGGTGTGGTCCTGTGTCGGAAGACTTGTCGGCATCCGTTTCCATGAATCAATAACAATTGAACACAAGGAGGTTGTTATGAAA
>JAFGTS010000054.1 GCA_016933965.1 Deltaproteobacteria bacterium
GAACCGGGCTATCAGCGGTCGGTTTCCATTTCACTGGGGCAGAACATCTATACCCCGGAAGATATCTCCCGGACCGACCTGGTAAAGGATGACCGCCCCTATGCGGGTATTGCCTATCTCGCCGTCGGTCTTCACAGCAGGAACGAGCAGGTGATGAATACCTTTGAGATCGATGCCGGCATCGTGGGAAGGCACTCCTACGCGGAAGACTTTCAAATGCTCATTCATCAGTGGATAGAGGAGAAAGAGCCCCGGGGATGGAAGCACCAGCTTCACGATGAACCCGTGGTGAATCTTTTTTTCGAGCGGAAATGGAAGCTGTTCAAAAAAAGCCGGGGAGGGTTCGGATGTGATCTCATTCCCCATCTGGGGTTTGGCGCCGGCAATATGTTTGTCGGGGCCGATGCGGGTAGCGAAGTGCGGTTCGGCTGGAACCTGCCGAATGATTTCGGGACCTTTCTCATCAGGCCCGGTTCGGACAGCAACGCGCCCATCGACAGTAGTGATCCGCGATTCCTGGACTTCTTCCACCGGTTCGGCATACACCTCTTTTTTGCCGTTGATGGAAGGGCCGTTCTGAGAAACATCCTGCTTGACGGTAATACCTTCCGCGACAGCCACAGCGTTGACAAGGAATACTTCGTCGCCGACCTGGTCGGCGGTGCCGGAATGATCCTCGACCGGTTCAAGATCACCTATGCATACGTGTACCAGACGAAGGAATTCAAGACCCAGGAGGATCCGCAGACGTACGGGTCCATATCGGTGTCGGCGACGTTCTGAGGCACTTACTCATCCAACTTGAACCTGATCCGCAGGACCCCGTCGGCGTGTGACGTGGAGATGATCCTGAAAACCCCGATCTCTTTTGTTGTCTTTACATGGGGGCCGATGCAGGGGCAGGCGTCGTAATCACCGATTCGAACGATCCTGAGCCGTTCACCGGCGTCATCGGGCAGTTTTTCCAGGTTATAGAGTTCCTGCGCCTCGTCGGGAGACAGAAATTCTTCCGTGACGGGGAGGTCGGCATCGATGATCTCCCTGACCGTTTCAACGATCCGCAGGATCTCCCCGTCCGTCAGGGGCCGGTCGAAATAGTAGTCGCACTTGGATTTTTTCTTCTCGATATGGGCGCTGAAAGAGCGCCCCGTGCCGAACATCCTGACCATTGTCCGGTTCAGGATATGCTCGGCCGAATGCATCCGTGGATCGTACTGTTTGCTCATACCGTCCATCCTGCCTTTAATGATGTTTGTGCCCTATATACATGCAAATTGCCGGCCCTGCAACAAGGGCGACGACTTCATAGGGAGTCCTACGGAAATGAAGCGGCGGCCTCGTTCAGTGATCCATGCCGGGCGGGTTTTTTGGAACCGGTTTGTAGGTTTGGCAGGTTCATCCTACAAAAATGTAGCCTCAAAATATGAACACGGCGGAAAGGTCCTGAAAGAAAACGAAATAAGACAATAATACCGGGATGATAGGATTTTTTCGCATACTGGCATCATAATTGCTCTGTTCTGTGTCAAGGTTTCGTCTGCCCTTTGCGGGAGATGAGCGTCAAAAATCCTTTTTCGGGGGAGAACGCCATGGCCTGTTCTCAGGAAATGCAGGGGCCCGTTGAAATATTCAAGATGTCCGGGCATGGAAACGACTTTATCATTGTTGACAACAGCCGTGAAACCCTGAAGGCAAACTGGCGTGACTGTGCGATACGGTGGTGCCGCCGCCGCGTCTCTGTCGGCGCCGACGGTCTCCTCATCATCGGGCCGTCGCGGGATGCGGACCTGTCGTTGCGCATCTTCAACGCCGACGGAAGCGAGGCGGAAATGTGCGGAAACGGGGTGCGCTGTGCGGCCAGGTTCGCCGTGGAACGGGAGATCACGGGATCAACCCTTGCGATCTCAACCCTGGCCGGTATCATCCGGGCCCGGGTGGAAGGACGCAAGGCATGTATCAGGTTGCCGGACCTGGCGGAAATGATGGACCCCCTCTCGGTTGAGACCGAAGTGGGGAGATATCTTGCCTATCCCGTTCATCTGGGTGTTCCCCACGCCGTCATCTTTTTCGATTCCGTGGCGGACCTGCCGGCGAAGACCGTCCACGACCTGGGCCGGAGCGTCAGGTTCCACCGGCTCTTCGAACCGGCGGGGACCAATGTGGACCTGCTTCAGGTCGTCGCGCCGAACCATATCCGCGTGCGTACCTACGAGCGGGGCGTTGAAGGAGAGACCATGGCCTGTGGAACAGGGGCCGTTGCTTCGGCGATCGCGGCCCATCTGTTCGGTGATGCCGGTGATTTGCCGATAGCCGTTGAAATGCCGGGTGGCGTGCTTGACGTGAGCTTCATGAAGGACGGGTTCTGCTTCAGCAATATCTGGCTCTCCGGCGATGTCGACTGGGTGTTTCACGGCGAAATATTGAAAGATGGAGAATACTGATGGAACAGTACATGCCGGCGGCACGTATCCGGGAATTGCCTCCCTATCTGTTCGCCCGCATCGATGATATCAAACAGGAGGCCCTGGCCGCCGGCATAGACGTGATAGATCTCGGTATCGGTGATCCGGACCTGAGCCCGCCGGAGCCGGTGATTGACGCCCTGATCCGCGGGGTGAGGAAGGACGGTGCTCATCACTACTCGTCCTACGCGGGACTGCCGCGCTTGAGAAGGGCTTTTTCCGAGTGGTTCGAACACCGGTTCGGGGTCCCCGTCGATCCGGACAGGGAGGTGCTTCCCCTGATCGGGTCGAAGGAGGGCATCGGCCATATCTACCTGTCACAGGTCGATCCGGGAGACGAGGTCCTTATCCCCGATCCCGGTTATCCCGTTTATGCGGCCGGTGCCGTCCTCGCGGGGGCGATACCGCGCTACTTCCCGCTGAGAAGGGAGAACAGCTATCTTCCCGCCGTTGCAGATCTTGAGGGGATGGTCTCGCCGCGAACGCGGATGATGTGGCTCAATTATCCCTCGAACCCGACGGCGGTCCTGGCTGACCGGACATCCTTCGAGGAGGCGGCCCGCTTCGCCCGTGACCGGGGACTTCTGATCTGTCACGATATGGCCTACTCGGAGATCACCTTTGACGGTGCCCGGTCCGTGAGCTTTCTCGAAATTGATGGTGGAAAGGACGTCTGTGTCGAGTTTCATTCACTTTCAAAGACGTTCTGCATGCCGGGCTGGCGTGTCGGCTTTGCCGTGGGGAACGCTGGCGCGATCGGCGCCCTGGCGAAAGTGAAAACGAACCTCGACTCGGGGATATTCATCCCCCTGCAGGAAGCGGCCGTGACCGCCCTCGAAGAGTGCGGTGATGACGTTCTCCGAATAGGTGCCGTTTTTGAAAAGCGGCGTAACCTTTTCGTGTCCGGCCTTGCCGGTGCGGGATGGGACGTGCCTCTTCCGCCCTCGACCTTTTATGTGTGGGCCCCCATTCCCGCGGGATACGATTCGATGGGGTTCTGCACCCACCTGTTACGAGAGGCCGGGATCGTCTGTACGCCCGGGACCGGATTCGGGAAACAGGGCGAGGGCTTTGTCAGGATGAGCCTGACCGTTCCCGATGAGCGCCTTGAGGAAGCGGTGGCGCGCCTGAGGGGCATCGGGATCGTCTATAAAGAGCAGGAGGTCTTACGTGTATTGTGAAAAAGTCAGGGCCGACCGCCCCCGCGAATGTTGCGGCGTTTTCGGGATATACGGCGATGCCGCGGCTGCCGAGAAAACCTATCTCGGGCTCTTTTCCCTGCAGCACCGGGGACAGGAGAGCGCCGGGATCGCCGTATCCGCGGGAAAAGAAATGACGGTTCACCGGGGTATGGGGCTGGTCTGGTCCGTTTTCTCCGACCCCCGCATCATGCCGCGTCTCCGGGGAACGGCAGCCATCGGGCACACCCGGTATTCCACGACGGGTTCATCGGACCTGCTCAACGCCCAGCCGATCATGGTTCGGTATAAGGGTAACCAGATAGCGGCGGCACACAACGGCAACCTGGTGAATTCACTGGAACTCAGGACCATGCTCGAAGGCCGGGGGTCGATATTTCAGACCACCGCCGACAGTGAGATCGTCCTGCACCTCATCGCGCGCTCGGAAAAGGATACCGTCGAGGATGTCGTCATGGATGCCCTTTCATACCTTGACGGGGCGTATTGTTTTGTGTTTCTGACCCCAGAGAAATTGATAGCCGCCCGTGACCCGCACGGATTCAGACCGCTATGCCTGGGGCAGGCGGGAAGCGCTTTCGTCGTGGCCTCGGAATCCTGTGCGTTTGATATCATCGGGGCGCGCTATATCCGGAGTATCGAACCGGGAGAGGTGGTGGTCATCGACAGGGAGGGAGTTACATCACGGATGATGACCACTGAAGGGAAAAGATCGTACTGCGTTTTTGAATATATATATTTTTCAAGACCTGACAGCCTTATCTTCGGTGAGAAGGTTGACAAGGCACGGAGAAGACTTGGGAAGAAGCTTGCGGAAGAGGCGGCCTGCGAGGCCGATATCGTCATAGCGATTCCCGACTCGGCAAATACGGCAGCCCTTGGATATGCTCACAGATCCGGCATCCCCTTTGAGATCGGTCTGATCAGAAGTCACTATGTGGGTCGGACCTTCATCGCTCCCCATCAGAAGGCCCGGGAGCTGGACGTGCGGGTGAAATTCAATCCCGTGCCGGGTGTTGTGAGGGACAGGCGGGTCGTTGTCGTCGAAGATTCCATCGTGCGAGGAACGACATTGAAACAGCTGGTACGCATCATTCGAAATGCCGGGGCTTCCGAGGTTCACGTGCGGGTCAGTTCACCGCCCATCATTTCTCCCTGTTATTACGGGATCGATATATCGAGCCGGGGTGAGCTCATCGCCTCATCCCACTGCGTTGAAGACACCCGCCGGTACATTGAGGCGGATTCCCTGGCCTATCTCTCCGTCGAGGGGATGCTTGAGGCAGTCCCGGACGGTCATTTCCAGTGCACGGCCTGTTTTACCGGAGCATATCCGACGGCCGTGCCCGTGCATTTCGAAAAAGACCAATTCTCCGTGAATTGCAAGGCGGACCGCTGATGTTTCTTCTCCTGATCGAGAAAGGATGTTCAGATCATGACAGATAAGGAGCGAACCCTCTGCGGGGTTCTGTGTGATAGGGATGCGGAACGCCGGGTGTTCCTGACGGGCTGGGTCGATGCCCTGAGGGACCACGGCGATGTGCTGTTCATACATCTGCGGGACAGGAGCGGCATTGTACAGGTCGTCTTCGATCCCCGGCATACTCCGGAAACGGTGATGAGGCTCGCCGATTCACTGCGGGTGGAGTTCTGCCTGTCCGTCACGGGACGGGTGGTCAGGCGGGAACAGGGAACGGAAAACCCCCATATTCCGACGGGTACGGTGGAAGTAGCCGCGGATGAACTCGTTATTCTCAATACATCGAAGCCGATACCCTTCGCCATTTCGGAAAAGGCGATGGTCGCCGGTGCAGCGGCGGCTCCGGCGGAGGCGGTCACGGAGGACATGCGGCTGGCATACCGGTATCTCGACCTGCGGCGGCCCAGCATGCAGGAAAACCTCATGTTCCGTCACCGGGTGTTCGGAAAGGCCCGTGCCGTCCTGGACGACCTTGGTTTTGTTGAAATAGAGACGCCCATGCTCACGAAGAGCACCCCGGAGGGTGCGAGGGATTACCTGGTTCCCAGCCGGATATATCCGCGGCGGTTCTTCGCCCTGCCCCAGTCGCCCCAGCTCTTCAAACAACTGCTCATGGTGGGCGGGCTCGAGCGGTACTATCAGTTCGCCCGCTGTTTCCGTGACGAAGACCTCCGCCCGAACCGGCAGCCCGAGTTCACCCAGCTTGACATGGAGGCGTCATTCATTGATGAATCCTTCATCAGGGACACGGTGGAGGCCCTGGTTCAGGCCATGTTCGGGGAAAAGGGGATCGAACTTACGCGTCCCTTTCCGCGGATGACCTGGCATGAGGCGATGGACCGGATGGGGACGGATCGCCCCGACACGCGCTTCGACATGCAATTTGTGGAAGCCTCGGATATTTTCAGCGGTACGTCATACGGGATCTTCCGTGAAATCCTCCGCGGGGGAGGGCATATCAAGGGGATCAACGTGAAAGGACAGGCCGGCAACCTGAGCAAGAACGTTCTTCAGAACGAATACGCGAAAGTAATCGTTCCATCCTTCGGGGCTGCCGGTATGACCTGGATGAAAATAGCCGGCGGCGCGCCCGAGTCGAATATCGTTCATTTTTTCAGTGACGGGGAACGGGCGGCGCTGATGGAGCGGTTCAATGCCGCCGACGGTGACGTTATCATCATGATAGCGGACACATCCTACAAAATTGTCGTCGGCGCGCTGGGACAACTGCGGCTGCACCTGGCCGACCGCCTCGGGCTCATTCCTTCCGGTGTGTACAGGCCCCTGTGGGTCACGGATTTTCCCCTCTTCACCAGGAGCCGGGGAAAATTGACGTCCAATCACCACCCCTTTACGGCCCCCGACCGTGATGATTTCGATCCCGGTGATGAGGCGGACCTCCTGTCCCTGAAGTCACGCTCCTACGATCTGGTGGTGAACGGTGAGGAACTGGGCGGCGGAAGCATGCGCATCCATGATGCCCGTCTCCAGCGCGCCATTTTTCGTTGCCTGGGGCTTCCCGAAGATGAGGTGGAAGAACGGTTCGGCTTTTTCCTGCGGGCCCTGGAATACGGAGCACCCCCCCACGGGGGGATCGCCCTTGGTATGGACCGGGTCGTTTCGATGATCCTGGGGACCGACTCGATCCGGGAGGTCATCGCCTTTCCGAAGAACCGGAAGGCCTTCTGCCCGCTCAGCGAGGCCCCGTCGCCAGTGTCCCGCCGGCAGCTTTCGGATCTGGGACTCCTTGACCTTGACGCCGGTGGATGGGTGGACGGCAGAAAAATAATGGGGGGATGATCCGGACCCCCTTCGTGACGGTGATCGAAGAACATGAAAGCATTGCTTGCCCTTGAGGACGGAAGGATATTTACGGGAGAGGCCTTCGGTGCGCCCGGCGAACGCTTCGGCGAAGTGGTTTTCAATACGGGGATGACGGGTTACCAGGAAATCCTGACGGACCCCTCCTACCGGGGACAGATCGTCGCCATGACCTATCCGTTGATCGGGAATTACGGGGTGAACAGCGACGATACCGAATCGCGGGCGATCCATCTCGAAGGATTTCTCGTGGGCGAGCTCTGCGAGCGGCCCAGCAATCATCGTTCTGAGAAAGACCTCGATTCGTATCTCAAGGAACGGGGCATTCCCGGGATCCAGGGGATCGATACACGGGCGCTGACGAGGCACATCCGGGAGGCCGGCGCCATGAGGGCCGGTGTTTCGACACTCGACACCGACAGGGAATCTCTTGTTGCAAAGGTCAGAAGGTCCCCTGGACTGGTGGGGCGGGACCTGGCCATTGAAGTGACCTGTCCCGCGCCGTACGAGGTGCCGCGGCAGGGCGGGCTGCGCGTCGTCCTTCTCGATTTCGGGGCCAAGGAGAGCATCCTGCGGGAGCTTCACCGCGTGGGCTGTCACGTCCTGGTGGTGCCGGCCGGCACGACGGCGGAAGATGTCCTCGCGCTCCAGCCGCACGGTGTCCTTTTGTCGAACGGTCCCGGCGACCCCGCGGCGGTCCGCTATGCCGTGGAGACGCTCCGCCGGCTCATCGGGGAAAAGCGGGTCCCGATCTTCGGTATCTGCCTGGGGCACCAGCTCCTGGGACAGGCCCTGGGCGGTACCACTTACAAGCTGAAGTTCGGCCATCACGGAAGTAACCACCCCGTGAAGGACCTGCGAACGGGACGGATCCACATTACGGTTCAGAACCACGGGTTCTGTGTTGATATCGAGTCACTCGATACAGAAGCGATCGAGATCACCCACATGAACCTGAACGACAACACCCTGGAAGGGATGCGGCACCGCGAGCTCCCCCTGTTTTCCGTACAGTTCCACCCGGAAGCGGGTCCCGGTCCTCACGACGCGCGCTACCTGTTCCAGGATTTTGTGAAGATGATGAAGAACGATCCACCACGGGAATGAAGGAAATGAGAGAGAAAGTAGCCGTTTTTGACTTCGGCTCTCAGTATGCCCAGCTCATTGCCCGGCGTATCCGGGAGCTCGGCGTGTACTGCGAGATCGTCGACCATTCGATTTCAAGGGAAGCGATCGAAGGGATGGCCCCCGCGGCGATCATTCTTTCCGGCGGACCCTCGTCGGTCCTCGCCGGGAATGCCCCCTCCATGGACGCCCGGATCCTTGAGCTCGATATTCCCATTCTGGGAATCTGTTACGGCATGCAGCTCATGGCGAAGCTTCAGGGCGGCATCGTCGAAAAGGGGCTCAGCGGCGAATACGGTCCTGCCTCGATAGAGATCACCGATATGCGATCCCTCTTCGCGGGCATGGAATTTCGCATCGACGTCTGGATGAGTCACGGCGACCGTGTCATCGTCGTGCCCGACGGGTACCGGGTCCTTGCCAGGACCGGGGGATGCCCTGTGGCTGCCATGGGAGACGACCGGCGGCGGCGGTACGGCGTCCAGTTCCACCCCGAGGTGATTCATACGCCGAAAGGAAAGGAAATCATCCGGAACTTCCTTTACCGCATTGCCGGGTGTTCCGGCGGCTGGACCATGAGCAGTTTCATCGAAGAGGCCGTGAGGAACATTCGGAATCGCGTCGGTGATGCCGGCGTCATCTGTGCTTTGTCCGGCGGTGTCGATTCCGCCGTCGTTGCGGCCCTGCTCAACCGTGCCGTGGGTGACAGAATGACGGCCATATTCGTGGATAACGGCCTTCTCAGGAGTGGAGAGATCAGTGAGATAGAAGAGATCTTCCGGCACGAATACCCCCTTCGCCTGACGGTGGCCCACGCGGCGGGACGGTTCCTCGACGCCCTGAAGGGAGTGGTCGACCCGGAGAAAAAACGCAAGATCATCGGTGAGACCTTCATCCATGTCTTCCGTGAGGAAGCGAAGAACTGTGAGAATGCCCGGTTCCTTGCCCAAGGGACCCTCTACCCCGACGTGATAGAGAGTCAGTCCGCCCATGGCGGGCCGTCGGTGGTGATCAAAAGCCACCATAATGTGGGAGGCCTTCCGAAAGAACTGGGCTTTGAACTGCTGGAACCCCTTCGGGAGCTTTTCAAGGACGAGGTTCGACGGCTCGGAAGGGAGCTGGGCCTTCCGGAAAAACTGCTGACCCGGCAGCCCTTTCCCGGACCGGGGCTGGCCGTCCGGATCATCGGCGAGGTGACGGAAGAATCACTGGCCGTCCTCCGGCATGCCGATCAGGTCGTTCAGGAGGAAATAGCGGGGTACGAGGAATATCATCAGATATGGCAGTCCTTTGCCGTCCTTCTGCCCGTCAAGAGCGTGGGTGTCATGGGGGACGAGCGGACCTACGCCAACGTGGTCGCCCTGCGGGTCGTTTCCAGCATGGATGGGATGACGGCTGACTGGGTCAGGCTGCCCGCCGATGTTCTGTCGCGGATATCGTCGCGGATCATAAACGAGGTGAAAGGGGTCAATCGTGTCGTCTACGATATCAGTTCCAAGCCCCCGGGAACGATAGAATGGGAATAGGATGCATTCATGCCGAAACGGACGGACATCCATAAAATCCTGATCATCGGGTCGGGCCCCATCGTCATCGGTCAGGCCTGCGAATTTGATTATTCGGGAACCCAGGCCTGCAAGGCGCTGGCCGAAGAGGGGTTCGAGGTGGTCCTGCTCAATTCGAACCCGGCCACGATTATGACGGACCCTGAAATGGCCCACCGGACCTACATCGAACCGATCACGGCCGATGTGGTCGAAAAGATAATAGAAAAAGAACGGCCCCAGGCGGTCCTGGCCACCCTGGGGGGACAAACGGCCCTCAATACCGCCGTAGAGGCCGCCGAACGGGGAGTGTTCGATGCCTACGGTGTGGAAATGATCGGCGCCGACCTTTTCGCGATCAAGCGGGCCGAGGACCGGGACCTCTTCAAAACGGCAATGGCCGAGATCGGGCTCGATCTGCCCCGGAGCGCCGCCGCGCGGAACATGGACGAAGCCCGGCGCGTGGTCGGGGATATCGGTCTGCCCGTCGTGATACGCCCCAGCTTCACCCTGGGAGGTACGGGCGGCGCCCTGGCTTACAATATGGAAGAATTCGAGGAGTTCGCGGCCTGGGGCATTGAGCAGAGCATGATCAGCGAGATACTGATAGAAGAATCCGTTGCGGGCTGGAAGGAATTCGAGCTTGAGGTCATGCGGGACCAGAAGGATAACGTGGTGATCATCTGTTCCATCGAAAATCTGGATCCCATGGGAGTTCACACGGGGGATTCGATCACGGTGGCGCCGGCCCAGACCCTGACGGACCGGGAGTACCAGCACATGAGGAACGCCGCCGTCGCCGTCATCAGGAAGATCGGCGTCGCCACGGGCGGGTCGAACATCCAGTTCGCCATTCATCCGAAGACAGGCCGGATGGTGGTGATCGAAATGAATCCCCGGGTGTCCCGTTCATCGGCACTGGCATCGAAAGCCACGGGGTTTCCCATCGCGAAGATAGCGGCGAAACTGGCCGTGGGGTACAGCCTTGACGAGATACCCAACGATATAACGAAGAAAACACCCGCTTCCTTCGAGCCTACCATAGATTACTGTGTCGTCAAGATACCCCGTTTCGCCTTTGAAAAATTCCCCGGCGTGGACGACACCCTCACCATCTCCATGAAATCCGTGGGCGAGACCATGGCGATCGGTCGCACCTTCAAGGAGTCCCTTCAGAAAGCGCTGCGGGGCCTTGAGATCGGCCTTCACGGACTCGACGGTTCCATCGGCGGTGAACTGGATGACAAGGAGCTTGAAGCACGGCTGATCCGGCCGACACCGGGGCGGCTCCTCCTTATCCGGCAGGCCCTCCTGCGGGGATATTCCGAAGACCGGATCGCCGACCTCACGGCTATCGATCCCTGGTTTCTCCGGAACATCGCCGATATCGTCGCCATGGAGCGGGCCCTCGGGTCTCTGAAAAATGAACCGGGGATTCCCGCGGAGGTCATGGAGAAGGCAAAGCGCTTCGGTTTTTCCGATCACCAGATCGGAGACCTGACGGGACGCAATGAAGCGGACATCGCACGACTCCGGGAAGAGATGGGAATAACACCCGTCTACAAGCTGGTCGATACCTGCGCCGCCGAATTCGAGGCCCACACGCCATACTATTATTCGACCTACGCCGAAGAAGACGAGAGCCGTCGGGGGACCTCGCGGCGGGTCATGATCATCGGGGGAGGGCCGAACCGGATCGGCCAGGGCATCGAATTCGACTACTGCTGTGTCCATGCCTCGATGGCCCTGCGGGAGGCGGGATACGAGACGATCATGGTGAATTCCAATCCCGAAACGGTCTCGACCGATTACGATATATCGGACAGGCTCTATTTCGAGCCCCTGACCCTTGAAGATGTTCTCAATATCGTGCGGGTGGAGCAGCCCGAGGGTGTCATCGTGCAGCTCGGGGGGCAGACACCGCTGAACCTGGCCATACCCCTTGCCCGGCATGGGGTCAGGATACTGGGGACACCGCCCGAAGCGATCGACCGGGCCGAGGACCGCAAGCTCTTCAAGGAAATGGCCGATATCCTGGGGGTCAGGCAGCCGCAGAGCGGAACGGCCCGTTCCCTGGCGGAGGTCCAGGAGATCGTCGATGAGATCGGCTACCCGGTCCTGATCCGACCCTCCTATGTCCTTGGCGGCCGGGCCATGGTGGTGGTCTGGAACCAGGCCGATCTTGAAGGATTCGTAAAAGAAGCGTTCCTGGCCTCGCCGGACCATCCCATCCTGGTGGATAAATTTCTTGAGGATGCCATCGAGGTGGATGTGGATGCCGTCTCCGACGGTGTGGACGTCATCGTAGCGGGTGTGATGGAACATATCGAACTTGCCGGCGTTCACTCGGGGGACAGCGCCATGGTCCTCCCCGTCTATTCGCTGAAGGATGAAACGATCGCGGAGATCCGGGACACCACGAGAAGGGTGGCCCTTGAACTGGGGGTCAGAGGGCTTCTGAATATTCAGTATGCCGTGAAGGGAACGGAGCTCTTCATCCTGGAGGTGAATCCCCGGGCATCGCGGACGGTCCCCTTCGTGTCAAAGGCGACGGGGGTCCCTCTGGCGAAGATCGCCACGAAGATCATGGTCGGCCTTTCCCTCCGGGAGCAGGGGATCACGGCGGATCCCGAACCGCGCTATTTTTCGGTGAAAGAATCAGTGCTTCCCTTCAAGAGATTTTTCGGCGTCGATACGCTCCTGGGTCCCGAAATGAAGTCGACCGGTGAGGTGATGGGCATTGACCGGGACCTGGGGATCGCCTACGCGAAGAGCCAGATAGCGGCCGGCCAGCCGGTGCCGGAGGGAGGCAAGGTCTTCATCAGCGTCAAGGATGATGATAAGATGGCGATCGTTCCCATCGGGAAACAATTCGCCGACCTGGGATTTGAGATCCTTTCGACACCGGGGACGGCACAAACGCTCGCGGCACGGGGGATATCCGTTACCAGGCTCCCGCGTCTCGACGAAGGGCGGCCGAATCTCATGGACTACATGAAAAACAGGGACGTGAACCTGCTGATCAACACGCCGAGCGGACCCAAGCCGCGCCGGGATGAAGTGCGGATCAGAAGCACCGCGGTTTCCCGCAACATTCCCCTGATCACCACCATCGCCGGAGCGGAGGCCATGGTGAACGCCATAAGGACAATGAAAAAACGGGGCTTTGATGTGGAGCCATTGCAGGACCGGTATGAAAACCGCCGGGTGAGAACCACGGTTCGCGCCTGAGAACGGGGATGGACGCCGTCAGTGAAAAATCGGAAGTGAGGAGCGGGTATTGATGAAGGAGAACTCGAACACGACCAGAGAGAACAGGGAGCTCACCCTTCTCTGGGAGATAAGTCGCATTCTTGGACAGAGCATGGACCTGAGCGAGATCGGGAACCCCATTCTTACGGCCCTCGACAGGAACATGGGTATGAACCGTGGATTCATAACACTCCTGAACAGGGAATCGGGTGATATTCTCATCGAAGCGGCCCACGGGCTTTCCGAGGCACAGATCAAGCGGGGGAGATACCGCATCGGCGAGGGGGTCGTCGGCAAGGTGGTGGAAACGGGCCGTCCCATGGTGGTCCCCCGCATCTCTGAAGAACCGCGGTTCCTGGATCGCACCGGCGCCCGCGCCAACCTGGACAAGAAGGATATCTCCTTTATCTGCGTGCCCATCAGGTTGCAGAAGGAAGTGATCGGCACCCTCAGTGCTGACAGGATATTCGATGAAACGATATCCCTCAATGAGGACCTGCGACTGCTGACCATCATCGCTTCCATGATGGCCCAGGCGGCCAGGCTCAGGCAGAAGGCCGAAGAGGAACAGGAAATACTGACCCGGGAGCACGAAAAGGTCCGCCGTGAAAAGACGAAGAGCACGGAACGGGTCACCACGGGCCTCAAAGGCCTGGACGCTATCATTGACGGCCTCAGGATCGGCGATAACGTGGTATGGCAGGTCGACAGCCTGGATGAGTACGAGTACTTCATCCGGTTCTTCATAGAGAGCGCCGCCGCCGAGAACAAGAGGCTCGTATACCTGCGCTTTGCCGACCACCGGCCCCTCCTGAGGCCGGGAGACAACCGGGTCATTTACGAACTCGACGCGGCCGCCGGTTTTGAATCCTTTTCGACGGAGGTCTACAATATCATTACCCGCGAGGGGCGCGGTGTCTACTATGTGTTCGACTGCCTTTCAAACCTTCTGTCGGCGTGGGCGACGGACCTCATGATCGGGAATTTCTTCGTCATTACCTGTCCCTATCTCTACGAACTGGATACCATCGCCCATTTCGCGATCATCAGGGAGAGCCATTCGTTCCAGACGGTTGCCCGCATCCGCGAGACCACGCAGGTGCTCGTCGATGTGATCAGCATGGGAGGGTCCTATTACGTGCACCCACTGAAGGTCTGGAAACGCTATTCGCCAACCATGTTCCTTCCCCACAAAAAGGAGGATGACCGGTTCGTTCCCATTATCGACAGCGTCGACGCGGCGAAACTGTATTCCGATATTTCACGGCTCAAATCGGAGCGGACCGACCGGCGTCTCGATTACTGGGACCGTCTTTTCCTGGAGGCGGAGGAGTTACTCGATAAACCATGGGAACCCGAACGCAAGCAGGAAATGGTCGATCATATCTGCCGGATCATGATCACCCGGGAACCGCGCATGTCGATCCTCGTCAAGGAACACTTTTCACTTGAGGACCTCATCGAAATACGGAAACGGTTGCTGGGGACGGGGTACATCGGCGGTAAGACCGTGGGAATGCTCCTGGCACGGAGGATCCTTGACGAAGACCGCGCCGTCAGGTGGTCGGATCATCTGGAGCCGCATGACTCATTCTATATCGGGTCCGATGTGTATTATACCTACCTGGTACAGAACGGCTGGTGGCCCCTGAGGATGAAGCAGAAAACAGGGGAGGGATATTTCAACGTTGCCTCGGTCCTCAGGGAAAAGATGCGGCACGGGACCTTTCCCGACGAGATCAAGGAGCAGTTCACGCGGATGCTGGACTATTTCGGCCAGTCCCCGATCATCATCCGCTCCAGCAGCCTGCTCGAGGACTCTTTCGGCAACGCCTTCGCCGGCAAGTACGAAAGTATTTTCCGCGTCAACCGGGGAACCCCGGAAGAACGCTATGAACAGTTCGAAGAGGCCGTTCGGGAGATCTACGCCAGCACCATGAACGAGAACGCCCTTTCATACCGCCTTCAGCGGGGCCTGCAGGAAGCGGATGAACAGATGGCCCTGCTGGTCCAGCGCGTTTCCGGTTCATACCATCAGAGATATTTCTTTCCCGATGTCGGAGGCGTCGGCGCCTCGTACAATACCTTTGTATGGAGCAGGGACATGGAACCGCAGGCGGGAATGCTCCGGATCGTTTTCGGTCTCGGTACCCGCGCGGTGAACCGCGTGGAAGGTGATTATCCCCGGATCGTCGCTCTCGATCATCCACTTCTGAGACCGCATGGCGGCGTGGAGGACACGCGAAAGTACTCTCAGCGGGAGGTCGATGTCCTGGACCTCGAAGAGAACGATCTGAAGACCCTCTCAGTTATTTCCCTCATGGGACAGAAGGTTGAT
The DNA here is from genome assembly GCA_016933965.1 of Deltaproteobacteria bacterium. Lineage (NCBI taxonomy): Bacteria > Pseudomonadati > Myxococcota > Myxococcia > Deltaproteobacteria bacterium. The sequence goes on from JAFGTS010000054.1 coordinate 15,222, forward strand.
GTCAGGATCGACCGCATTGCCGTCAGGGATTTTGAAACGAACCGCCGGATCAGGGACCTTGGTATCAAGGACCAGGAAGCCTGGATCCTCACCTTTGATGATTTTCTCGCGTCGTCGTCTTTCACGAAGATCATGGGTTCCATGATGCGCAAACTCGAAGCGATATATGAGTATCCTGTGGATATAGAATTCACCGTGAATTTTACCGAAACCGATGATTTCAAGATAAACCTCGTTCAGTGCCGTCCCCTTCAGACCATCGGGCTGGAAGAGCGCATCGAACTGCCCCGGGAGATCGAGCCGGCGCGCATCTTCTTCGAGTCGGAGGGAGGATTTTTCGGGGGCGGTATCTCACGGCGGATACAGAGGATCATCTACATCGAGCCCTCGGAATACACGAAACTGCAACTAACCCGGAAATACGAGGTGGCCCGCCTCGTCGGCAGGTTGAACCGCCAGGTCACCGACAGGGAAGAACTGCACGTCATGCTCCTGGGACCCGGACGGTGGGGCTCAACGACCCCCTCTCTCGGGGTTCCCGTCAATTTTTCCGAGATCAACCAGGTCGATGTGCTTGGCGAGATAGCCTACAGTGATGGAAATCTCATGCCGGAACTCTCCTATGGAACGCATTTTTTCCAGGACCTGGTGGAAACCCGCATATTCTATGTCGCGCTCTTCCCGGAGCATGATAATGTCCTCTTCAACAGGGACTGGCTCAGGGGGGTTCCCGACATATTCGAATCGCTCCTGCCCGATCAGGCCCAGTATCAGGAGGTGATCCATGTCTATGACGTCAGCGATCGGGGGTTGAGGATCATGGCTGACATTGTTCAGCAGCGGGTCATCTGTTTCGGCGAACGGCAGTCCTGACAATATCAATTGCATTTATAGATGGTTATATGTTACTTGCTCTCTTTTAAAGGCGATATGCCGCTCAGTGCGTCCGACACGTGTTTGCATGTCGGCCTTCAGAGACACATCGTCGAAAAAAGAGGGAAGTTCAATGCTGGACATAAGACCGCTGAGCGCCCCTGAGCGAAATCTCAGGGGCATTGATTTCTTTCTTCTCTGGGCCGGTGTCGCCATATCGCTTGCCGAGATCTGGGCGGGCGGGTTTCTGGCTCCTATGGGCCTGTGGCTCGGCCTGACGGCCATAATCATCGGCCATGTCATCGGAAACACCTTCATGGGCCTCGGCGGCCTTATCGGTTCCGATCACGGTATCATGTCCATGGTATCCGTCAGGCCCTCCTTCGGCATCAGGGGCTCCTACCTGCCGGCGGTTCTGAACATCATACAGCTCATCGGCTGGGCCGCCATCATGCTGATCATCGCGGGCCGTGCGGGCACCACGCTTGCCGGGGCGATTCCCGGCGTTCCCGCCGACGCACGGTTCTGGATCGTGACGATCGGGTTCGGCACGCTCCTCTGGGCGCTTCTGACGGGAAAAACGATCTGGAAGATCATGCAGACCCTGGCGGTCATCGCCCTTATGCTGGTCGTCGTGATGATGAGTTTCGTTTCTTTCGGAAGGTTCTATCCGACCGCCGGAACGGTCGGCCCCGGCGACATGCCCTTCATGATCGGCCTCGATCTCGTCATTGCCATGCCCATTTCCTGGCTGCCCCTGGTGGCCGATTATTCCCGGTTCTCGGCGCGGAAAGGTACCGTGTTCTGGAATACCTGGTGGGGTTATTTCATTGTATCCTCCTGGATGTATGTCCTGGGTCTCGTGGCGACGCTGGCCACGGGTGAAACCGACCCGGGCGGACTCATTCTGCGGACCCTTGAGCAGATCGGCTTTGCCGTGCCGGCATTGATACTCGTCATTTTTTCGACGATCACATCGGATTTTCCCGATGTGTATTCCGCCACCTGCTCCATCATGAACATTTCCGACCGGGCGGGCCCGAAGACGGTCATGTGGATCGCCGGCATCCTCTCGATCGTCGTGGCGCTCTTCTTTCCCATCGACCAGTACGAGAACTTCCTCCTCTTCATCGGGGCGATGTTCGTCCCCCTTTTCGGGGTTGTGCTCGTTGATTATTTTGTTATACGAAAAAGGAAACTTGTCCTTGACGATCTGTACCGGACCGGCGGCGCCTACTGGTATTACCGTGGCGTGAACATCACCGCCATGTGCGCCTGGGCGGCGGGTTTCGCCACCTTTGAAGTGATCGCCTGGATGAAGTGGTCCGTGGGAGGCTCCCTGCCGTCAATGGCTGTGGCCGGTCTGTTTTATTATCTTGCGACCAGGATGCTGGGTGGGGAAAAAAGAGGAACATGAACTCCACGCTTCCAATCGGTAAGATCCATCCGGAATTTCTCTCCGAGCTGCTCGACCGGTATACGGCCCGGAACGGCCGTGTCGTCGTCGGGTCCGGGATCGGTGAGGACGCCGCCGTGATAGACATGGGGGACCGGTATCTTATTGCGAAGACCGACCCGATAACCTGCGCCACCGACCAGGTGGGTTATTACGTCGTGAACATCAATGCGAACGACATCGCCGCCATGGGGGGAATGCCCCGGTGGTTCCTCGCCACGGTACTGGTTCCCGAGGGAACCGACCATGGCGGGCTGGAACTGATCTTTTCACAGATATCGAACAGCTGCAGGGAACTGGAGATCGTGTACTGCGGCGGTCATACGGAGGTGACGACCGGTGTGAAAAACCCCGTCGTCATCGGCCAGATGCTTGGGGAAGCGGGCAGGACAGAGCTCCGGCCCAGTTCGGAGGCGCGGAACGGTGATGACCTGGTCATGACCAAATCGGCGGCCATCGAGGCAACGTCGCTCATCGCCCGGGAACGGGAAGCCGAGCTGGCGAAGCATTTTTCACGGGATTTTCTTGCACGGGCCCGGCAATTTCTGTACGACCCGGGCATCAGCGTCTTGAAGGAAGCCCGGGTCCTGGCAGGCTTCCGGGGGATCCATGCCTATCATGACCCGACCGAAGGCGGTATCAGCACGGGCATCTATGAAATGGCGAAGGCCAGCGGCCTGGGGTGCACGGTCGTCTATCATGCCATTCCGGTGCGTGAAGAAACGGCGAAACTCTGCGAGTTCTACGGGATTGATCCCCTGGGAACCTTCGCCTCCGGTTCGATGCTGATGTCGGTTGCCCCGCATTTGACCGATGCCGTTATTAATAAACTGGCAGGTGCCGGCATCCCGGCGTCGAAGATCGGAACACTGGTTTCCCCGGACAGGGGCATGATCCTCGATACCGGTGACAGCCTGCGGCCGCTTCCCGTGTATCATCAGGACGAATTTTCCCGGATCCCCTGATGGCGGGTTGACGCGATCAGGCGAGGTGTACCGGGCCGGTAAAACATTGACGGACATGAAAGGATTGGGTCGATGAACAGGATCTTCTCATTTACGGGAGCGAAAATGATCGTTTTCGGCAGCGGTTCCCTTGAACGGCTTCCCGAGCTGGTCCGGGAGCAGGGGTCGGGAAAGCCGATGCTGGTTCTGGACGGTCATCTTTCCGGCGAGGGGTTCCGCGAGCGGGTGGAAGGGATTCTCTCGGCGGGGAACATGAGCTTCGGCTTCTTTGACAGGATCACGGGTGAGCCGGAGCTGGGCCTGGCCGATGAGTGTGCCGCCCTGTGCCGCGATGAAGGGTGTGACATCCTTGTCGGCATCGGCGGCGGCAGCACCCTTGACGTGGCGAAAGCGGCTGCGGTGATCGTATCGAACGGCGGTGAGGCAAAGGATTATCTGGGGTTGAACAAGGTGCCGGGACCGGGTCTTCCGAAGATCATGGTGCCCACCACGGCCGGCACCGGCAGCGAGGTGACGTTCACCTCGGTGTTCATCCGGAGTGACCTGAAGAAAAAGGAGGGGATGAACAGTCCCTACCTGTACCCGGAACTGGCGCTCCTCGACCCCCTGCTGACACTGAGCGTGCCCGCCGCGGTCACGGCAACGACGGGAATGGACGCCCTGTGCCACGCCATCGAGTCCTATACTTCGATCAACGCCAGTCCCATGAGTGAGATGATCTCTCTCAAGGCGATCGAGCTGATCTCCTCGAACCTGAGGACCTGCGTCCATAATGGTGGAAACCTGGATGCCCGTGGGAACATGCTCCTGGGAAGCCTTTACGCGGGGATCGGTCTGGCGAACGCCGGCGTGACGGCGGTCCACTCCCTTTCCTACCCCCTCGGCGGGAAATACGGGGTCCCCCATGGCCTGGCGAATACGATACTGCTGGCCCCCGTGATGAAATACAATCTTCCCGGCGCTCTTGAAAAGTTCGCCGTTATCGCCGGGGTCATGGGTGCCGCAAAGGGAACGATGTCGAGGCGCGGAGCGGCGTACGCGGCCGTCGAGGCGGTGCGGGAACTGATCCGCGATTGCGGTATCGATACGACCATCTCGAAGCTCGGTATTTCCGAGGATGAATTTCCGGCACTCGCCGAAACGGCAATGACCGTAAAACGACCACTGGACAACAACCCGCGGCGTATGACCGAAAAGGATGCCATAGCCGTGTACAGAGAAGCATATTAAATTTTGTGAAGGGGAACGAGCGATGCCTGGACATGAATTGATCGGAAAGGAAGAGAAACAGGAGGTCATGGATATCCTTGAAACGGGTATTTTCATGCGATACGGTTTCGACAAGGAACGGAGGGGTGTTTACAAGGTGCAGGAATTCGAGAAGGCAGTGGCGGCCTTTCTCGGCGTGCGCCATACCTTGGGGGTTTCATCGGGTTCGGCGGCATTGAAGGTGGCACTGATCGCCCTCGGTATCGAACCCGGTGATGAGATCATCGTTCCCGCCTTCACCTTTATCGCCACCTACGAGGCCGTCATAGAAGCGGGAGCGATCCCCGTGTGGGCGGACATTGATGATTCCCTGAACCTTGATCCGGAGGAGATCGGCAGGAAGATCACCGCCCGGACAAAGGCGGTCATTCCCGTCCACATGTGCGGCGCGCCGGCACGGATCGACCGGATCATGGAGCTAGCAAGAGAACACAACCTGCTGGTCCTCGAAGATAACGCCCAGAGCATCGGCGGCGGCCTGAACGGAAAGAAGCTCGGGACCTTTGGTGATATGGGAATACTGAGTTTCGATTATTACAAGACCATCACCACCGGTGAAGGCGGCATGGTCCTGACGAACGATACCGATCTTTACAACCGCGCCGACTGGTACCACGACCACGGTCATATGCACGACCCGTCCGTCAGCAGGGCCCAGGAAAACAGGATCCTGCTGGGCTTCAACTTCCGGATGAACGAGTTTCAGGGAGCCGTCGGCCTCGCCCAGATCGGAAAACTCGATTTCATCATCAGCGAACAGCGGAAGAACAAGAGCGCCGTAAAAGAAATGCTGGGTGACGTGGAGGGTGTCGGTTTCCGCCATATCCCGGACCCCGCCGGCGATACGGCCACGTTCCTGGCATTCAACCTGCCCACGGCGGAGCAGACGGCGCGCTTCCAGAAAACCCTCTCCGAGAACGGCCTCGATACGGTCCTTTTCAAGGAGAACAAGTGGCATTACGCGCCGCGGTGGGACCACCTGCTGGCCCGCGCCACGGGGGATTCAAAACAGTTTCCCTATACGAACCCCCTCTACACGGGGAGCGTGACATACCGGATCGAGGATATTCCCTTTGCCGAGGATATCATGGGCCGGACCCTCTTCATGGGGGTCCCTGTGAAAATGTCCGGGGACCGGCTCAACACGATCAAACAAGCGATCCGGAAGGCTGTTTCCGTTTTGTAACCTGCTGTACGGCGGTACGGCGGCGGGGCGCAATAAAAGGAAGGAAAATGGCCCGCATCGTCTGCATCATACCGGCGCGCTATCAGTCATCGCGCTTCGAAGGCAAACCGCTGGCCGACATCTGCGGCAAGCCGATGATCCAGCATGTCTATGAACGGGCGGCGTCCCTCGACGGTGTTTCGACCGTCGCCGTGGCGACCGATGATGAGCGGATATTCGCCCGTGTCAGAGAGTTCGGCGGCCGTGCCGTCATGACATCACCCCACCATCGCTCCGGGACGGACCGGATCGCGGAGGCCGTTGAGACCCTGGGACTCAACGATACCGATATCGTCGTCAATATTCAGGGAGACCAGCCCCTGTTCGAACCGGACCAGATAGGAGAGGTGACGGCACCGCTCATCGAGGACCCCTCGATACCCATGGCCACGCTCATCTACCGTATCAGGCGGGACGAAGAAATACATCATCCCAATGCCGTCAAGGTCGTCTTCGACAGGGAGCATTTCGCCCTCTATTTCTCCCGCTCGACCATTCCCTGTGAGCGCGATGCGGGCGGCCGGGCGGTTTACTACAAGCACCACGGGATCTACGCCTACCGGAAATCCTTTCTCATGACCTTCGCGCGGCTCGATACGGGAACCCTGGAAAACCTCGAGGCCCTTGAACAGCTTCGTGCCCTTGAACACGGCTACCGGATCAAGGTGGTTGAATCAGCGTACGACTCCGTAGAGGTCGATACGGAGAAAGAGATCGAGCGGGTGAGGGGAATACTCAGGCACTTTTCTCCCAATCCATAATCCTTATTTTATTGCGAAATTCCCAAAATTATCAGTGCGGGAATTAAACATACCGCTGCACTGGCTTGTTGCTCTCCCCCTTCGGTGGTGATACAA
>JAFGTS010000055.1 GCA_016933965.1 Deltaproteobacteria bacterium
GCCCTATCCGAGCAACCGTTCCTACATCGTCGTCGAACTGGAACCCACGGTGACAGCGGCACTCGCAGTTGGAGCGCAGGAAGATGATATCTGCGTATTCGTCGATCCTGAAGATATGGATGGGTTCGCCATCGGTGACGAACTGGCGATAGGAGATTTGGAAGAAGACTATGAGCTGATTTCATTCGATGTCACGAGAGGCCTCTTTTCCATAGACGATGGTCTTGATCTTGATGTCGAAGAAGGTGCCGCCGTTTCCTGGATCGGTCCGATGCAGAGGGGATATGAATCCGTAGAGACCGAGATGTACGAGGATTCGATGTATTTTGCCGACCACATTATTGTGGCCAATCCCGATAATCTTGATTTCGGTTCCTGCACAGGATCGGTAAGGATAACAGCCCCTGAAGAGACTGAGGTTGAAGATGCTTATTATAACGGTGAAGGGTGCGGTTTCGTGGTGTACGCACTCGAACTGGATGTTGATCTGTCCATGGCCTATGCGTCCGGCACTCCTGTCGAGGGATATAACTACAACTTTGCCGGAGCCTATAATACAGTCGTGGTAAGTGGCCCCTACACGGCAGGTGTCACGGAAATAGAGGTGGACAATGCATCAGGATTAGAGGCCGGTGACGGGATCCTGTTCGATGAGGGCGGGATGCCGGTATTTGCCGTCATCGAAAGTATCGATGGAAATGTACTGACCCTCACGGCCGGTCTGAGCGCGGACGTTGCCAGCGGTGTGACCGCTGAAGAAGCGACGTTCATATCCACGGAGATGGTAACGGGATATCCCTTTGTGCTGGTAAAGAACATGATCGGCGTTAAGCCCAACAGCACGGTCACCTTCGACGATGGTGTGGAAACGGACAGTGCCACGGTTGTCGGCGCTCTCTCTGATGGGTCGGGAGCAGGGTATCTGGTGATAGACGATATCACGTCCAATTCCGAAGGGAATCCCTATAACTTTGATGCTGATACCACCGTGGTAACGATCGGTTCATCGAGAGATGCCGATGTTCTCCAGGTCAAAGTACTTGACCGCTCAGGCAACCCCAGTTGTGCCTGGTTCGACGAGGTCGGGTTCGACGAGGACGGTGACTGGGATATCTTCTAAACATCAGCATACTGCTGCATAAATAAAAAAGGCGGCCTTCGGGCCGCCTTTTTTATGGATTGGGATTAGCGGATTAAAGGATTAAGCGGATTACGAATTACGGGTTAAGAGGGTTATATAACGAGAGGCGATTGCGGCAATTGCCCTTTGGTTGAGCTCATAAGTTCATAAGGGTTGTAGTTGCCCGATTTATCGGGTGCTTTTTGCGTGTTTGTCATTGCGAGCGAAGCGAAGCAATCTTAAAGTGCAGGCAAACCCATGAGATTGCCACGCCCACCTTCGGTGGACTCCAATGACAGAAGGCCCCAATCCCGAATCACGAATCCCGCTGCCACTTTGAAACGATCCTTTCCGCTTCGGCGATGACGTCGTCTATGACCTCGCGGACGCTTTTCAGTTCCCGGATCATGCCGCCGATCTGGCCGCAGTAAACGGAACCTTCCTCGGTGTCGCCTTCGATGCTGGCCATGGCGGAGCGGCCTTCTCCGATCAGTTCGAATATTTCCTCCTGAGAGGCCTGCCGCTTTTCCGCTTCGAGGATCATCGCCGTCAGTTTGTTCTTGATGCCCCGTGTGGGCCCGACGGTCGTTCTTCCCGTGAGTGTCGTTCCATCAGCCGCGACCCGCAGGATAGCTTCCTTGAAGCGGGGGTGTGCTGCCGATTCATGAGTGGCGACGAAACGTGTTCCCATCTGGACCCCCTGTGCTCCCAGGGCCAGGGCGGCCATGAATCCCCGGCCGTCCGCGATCCCACCAGCGGCCACGACCGGTATGGAGACACGGTCAACGACCTGGGGGACCAGGGCCATGGTGGTGATCTCGTCGAAGCCGTCGTGACCGCCTGCCTCGATCCCCTCGGCGACGATAATATCCACTCCGGCGTCGGCGCACTTATCGGCGAACGAGACCGAGGGGACCACATGCATGACCGTGCAGCCCGCGTCCTTTATCATGGCGGTGAATTTTTTCGGGCTTCCCGCCGATGTCGAGACGGCCGTCGCGCCCCCCTTGATGCCGGCCTCGATCAGGTCCCAGGCATCGGGACGCGCCAGGGGAACATTGATACCGAAGGGTTTTGTCGTTATGTCGCGGACCTTTTTCGATTCCTCTATGACCTCTTCAACGGTCATGCCCCCCGTGGCGAGAAGGCCGAGGCCTCCCGCCTCGGAGACGGCCCCCGCAAGCTTGGCCTTGCCGATCCATACCATGCCGCCCAGAATGATCGGATACTCGATTCCCAGAATGTCGCAGACCAGTGTTTTGAACATGAATGCCTCCTTGGCTGAGTTCTTGAGTTCGTAAGTTCATATGCTTATGAGCCGATATGCCCATGTGCCCGCGCGTACTGTAATGTATGGATTCACACAAGGTTTTTCAAGAATACAGGATTAACTGATTCCCGGTCAGAATGCAAGGTTCATGAGTGCCTGAGTACAGGAATCGTGATTCGAGAAACGTGAACTGGGGATTCGGGATTGCAGTTGCCCGATTCATCGAGCTCTTTTTAAAAAGCCGATACATCGGCATACTACAAAACCAGACTGACAACATACCTGTCTGATAACCCGTAATCCCTAATCCCTTATCCGCAATCCCGAATCCAGTTCCCCTTCAGACGCCTCATTTTCAGCCGCCTCATTTTCAGCCGCCTGTTTCCGATAGAATTCATACACACCGGACAACCTGAGAATGGTGGTCATGATGGCAGGATGGATCGCTTCACAGAGCTTCATTATCAGTACCGGGCCCGGATTAACGATGATCTCCTGCTTGTCCTCTCTGATAGCGTGAATAACCGCCTTTGCAACCTTATCAGGTGTTGTTTCACCAGTCATGGCCGGCGCGCGTTTGTTGTAAACTGCAAACATTCCTTTTTCAGATACAAAGCCGGGGCAGACAACGGAAGCACTGACCCCCGTGCCCCGCAGTTCCTCCCTGAGTCCGCTCGTCCATTCAATAAGTCCCGCCTTTGTGGCGGCATACGTTGCTGAATAGGGTGACCCCTTTTGCCCTCCAAGGGAAGACATGGTCACAACATGTCCCTTTCCCCTTTCCAGCATGTGCGGGAGGAGAAGACGCGTCAGCAGAAGAGGGCCCCGCAGATTAGTGTCGATGATACGGCGTATATACTCGAGCGATAATTTGATATAACTGCAGACCCATTCTATACCTGCGTTGTTGATCAGGATTTCTATGCTTCCAAGTTCACGGTGTGCCTGTTCAACGAGTTTTTTGAGAGAATCAGCATCGGTTATATCAACAGGAACGGCGACCGTTCGTGTGCCATGAACTGAGAGGTCTTTTGCAACGATGGTCAGTTCTTCTTTTGAACGGGCCGCCAGGACAAGATTGACACCTTCTTTCGCAAGTGCCTCGGCAATGATCGGCCCGAGGCCCCTCGATCCTCCAGTGACGATAGCGTTGAGCCCTTTTATATTTTTCAAGCTTTTCGTCTCCTTTTCCAGTGGTTACTTCTCATCAAAGACATCGATATCGGCACACTGCAAAAACTTTGACCTCAGGAATCCCTGATTCCATCAGCAGCGCCTCAGTGCCTGGTTGATCCCCCTTTGAAAAAGGGGGATTGAGGGGGATTTTCAAGTATATAAATCCCTCCCGGCCTCCCTTTGCTAAAGGGAGGTGAAAAACCGTAATCCGTAATCCATAATCCCCATTCCCGAATCCCGCCTCCTGATCCCCTCACTCAGGCACTGTGAAGCCCCACCAGCTTCCGGGCTGCTTCCTTGTATTTTTTCATGGGTGCTTCGACCATGAGCATCATCTTCTGCGATGCAAAGGAACCTTCGGCGTGAACGGTACAGACCTCGTGCCATGCGGCGAAATCGCTTCCCACAACATGGTGGAGCATGCTCATCAGTTTCATGCGCGTTTCCGCGTCATATCCTTCGGCACCGCCGAGATAGCGCTCCAGGTACGGCCGGAGGTCGGGATTTTCCCAATCCCGGTATGTCGGCTGAGTTACCAGTATGCCTCCTGTGATATCCTGGATGAGCCTGATGAACTCGTGAAAGTGTGATGCGAAGAAAAGCTTCGCCATGTTGCAGGTAAGACGGTTGGGGACGAAAAGTCCCGACCCGCCGAAATCCTCCGGTTCATACATTGCTGCCTTTGCCAGGGACCGGGTGGTTTCCGTGTATTTTATCATTTCGATAAATGCTTCTCGAATATGAGAAGATCTGTTGATACCGTTCGCTTCAGCCGCAAGTATTCCGAGACCTGTCATGAATTCCAGGATCGGTATTTTATACGTAACGGCAGTGAATCGATGAAAGGCGGCAAAGGCGTAAGCAAGGGCCTGTGCAAACTGCCATTCCCGCTGCATGAATACCCGTTCCTTTGGTATCCTGACCTCATCGAAGATCAGAAGTGATTCAATATGCCCTCTTTTCGGCTTGGGAGTAGGAAAGTGGTTCCTGTCCTCGAACCTGAAATTCGGCCGGCATATCTGTGTAATGCCCGGTGTATCGACGGGGACCGCGAAGGCAACGGCGTAATCGGCTTCCTTTTCAGTCAGGTTCCTGGTAGGAATGACAAGAATTTCATCAACATACGTCCCTGCGGTGATATGCGCCTTCGCCCCGGAAACAACTATTTCATCGGCTGTTTTATCAACGATCCGGAGATAGTAATCGGGGCTTTCCTGTCCGGAAGGGCCTTTCTTACGGTCTCCCTTCACGTCCGTCACTGCTCCGGCCAGTGACAGGTCCTTTCCGGCACAATACCGGCGGTAATCGTTCACCCGTTTTTCATATTCCTTGTTTCCCGTCAGCCGTGATGCGACTGAAAGGGCGTTGATAATATCCGTTCCCACGTCTTTCACGAAGGGGATCGCGCCATCGGCGTAGTAACAGGCTTCCAGGATGAGATTGTGCCTTTTGCGTACCGATTCGGGATGGTCGGGAACTTCAAAGTAGGCACTTATGTCTTCGCCTGTTTCGGGGTCCTTCATAACCGCGATTTCCCGTTTCTCCGGGTCGTGTGCGAGCAGAAAGTCGTGCGCCGCCGTTTCCACACCTACTTTGATATAAGGGTCTTCAGTGACGTCTGAAACCGGGTTTCCCATGATATACACGGTCCTGCCGTCCCTCAATCCTTGCCTGTATTCATCGGCCGTTCTCAAAGCCATTATATCCTCCCTTTTTGCGACTTAACTGATCGGTTTCATCATCTCGCGGAGCTTTGCCATGAATCCCACATCCCCTTCGATCTTCAATTTTCCCGTCACCACGGCCGTGATGCCGTCAAGTTTGCCCGTGACGATATCGTGGTAATCGCAGTCCCGTGCCACGAGGTACACCGTCGGCTCCGTGAGAATGCCCTCGCTCAGGGTCATCGTCCCGTCCTGTATGGTGATCGTCCACTTTCCGCCCCCTTTGCCGGTGATGTTGTAACTGACGGTTGCTGATACTCCTTCTGCTTTTTCAGGGATGAATCGTTTCGGCATATCCTCGAAGAAATGGGCAACCGGGACCGGCTCCGCTGTCGCTTCTTCCTCAAGGAGCCGGATAAGGTCCTTTTTGATCACCTTGCCGACGGCATTGGTAGGAAGCCCCTCGCGAAAGACATAGTACTGCGGTACCTTGTATGCCGCCATATGCTGCCGGCAGAATTCCCGGATCTCGTCTTCTGTTGCTTCTTCGCCCCGCTTCAGTACGATACATGCCTTTGCGACCTGGCCGTATTTCCTGTCGGGTTCGGGGATGACGGCCACCTGGCTTATTTTCGGATGGGTGTAGATAATGCTTTCCAGCTCCTTTGGATAGACGTTCACACCGCCACGGATGATCATGTCTTTCATGCGGTCGACGATGAAGAAGAATCCATCATTATCAACGTAGCCGACATCCCCGGTATGAAGCCAGCCATTCGTAATGGTTTCCGCCGTCATTTCGGGGTTGTTAAAATAGCCCATCATAACCGTATCTCCCTTGACGACGATTTCACCGATCTCTCCCGGCGGCAATTCCCGGTCTTTTTCATCAAATATCTTCACATCGATTCCCATGAAGGCCATTCCGATCGAGCCGTCCTTCCTGCTGTCAAGATGATTTGCCGTTGTGCCGCCGGTGTTTTCCGTGGAGCCGTATGCTTCGATAATTGGAATTTTAAATCGTTCCTCACATTCCCTGAGTTGTTCCGGTGGAATGGGGGCCGCCCCTGAAAGGCCGAATACGAGAGAACTTGTATCGACGGTTTTTGATTCCGGTGCGTTGAGCAGGATGTTCCACATGGTTGGGACTATGTAGAAGGCGTTTATTTTGTTGTTTTCGACGCATTCCCAGAATTCCGATGCAGAGAATCCCTTTCTCAGAACGATCGTTGCGGCCCGGTACATACAGGGAAAGGCAAGGTCGTTCAACCCTCCGGAGTGAAAAAGGGGAAGGACACACAAGGCCCTGTCTCCCGGATTGAGAGGAAAGGGTTCGGTCTTGATCTTTGCACCGAAGATGGTTCCCCTGTGGGTGAGCATTACACCCTTCGGCGTGCCCGTGGTCCCGGAGGTATACATCAAGGTAGATATATCGTCCGGTCCAGGTGGTGAATCGATATCCGGTTTGCCGCCGGAGCGTGCAATAATGGCCGGCAGATAGTCATGAGGATAATCGAGGTCCAGCGGTTCAGGGGAATTGATCACGATCGCCTTAACGGACGGCATATCATCTTTGATCGCTGATACGATAGGGGCGTATTCGGCATCCATGACAAGGATCTTCGGTTGCGAGTCGTTCACGAGAAAGCGAACTTCTTCCGCCTGCCACCAGCAACTGATGGGGCCGCCAACGGCACCTATCTTCTGCGCGCCGAGAAGGGTGTAGAAATAATAGGGGCTGTTTCCCAGCATGTAGGATACGACATCACCCCTCCGGACCCCCTTATCAAGCAGATAACGGGCAAAGGCATCGGTCCGTTCTTCAAGTTTCTCGTAAGTTACGAGGTCATCGTAATAATTCAGAAAAACGGTATTTGGGTGGTTCCGGGCGTTCGCCGCAACCAGTTCCTGAATGGTGCGTGGTTCCTGTTCCATGGGTGTTCCCTCCTGTCGGTGTTGAGTATTCATGCATGGCAGCCGGGATGTCGCGTCCATCAGATCCTGAACCATCCGCTGTCCCGGTACCATTTCAGCGTTTCCCTCATTCCCTCCGGCATGGTGGGATAGAGGAATGTAAATCCGGTGGCCTTGAGTTTGCTGTTGTCCCAGACCCTGTCGCAGGTGAGGTAATGGAGCGTTGCGGTTTCAAGAAGCGATTTTGTTCCAAAAAGTCGTGCCAGAAATTGCGAAAGGGCCGCCACGGGAATAAGGATGTTCTTGGGTACGTGAATAAAGTCTTTTTCTTGGCCAAGGAGTTCGCGGGAGATCAGTCTGAAGAACTCGGCTGTCGTGATTCGCGTATCGTCGCTGATATTGTAGGCCTCTCCCACCATGGCCCCGGTGTCATAGGCATGGATCGCCGCCCGGCAGACATCCCGGACATGAACAAAGGCCTCGATCCGGTCACCCCGGCCGATCATCAGCATCTTTTTCTTCCGGCGGTCCTGGTACACCTGCTTGAATGCGTTGTAGAGGCCGTATTCACAACGGGTCCCGTAAATCGCCGCCGGTCTCAGGATGGTGGCCTGCAGGTTCTTATCTTTCATGTATTTCCAGACCACCTGTTCCCCTTCCCATTTGGTGATATTGTAATTGTTCAGAGGCGGTGTCAGTTTCCGGTCATCTTCCGCGACCGGCTTTCTCTCGTGCCAGTCATAACCGTAGACGCCGACCGATGACCAGTGGATGAGCCGTTCCACGCCGGCCGTCACTGCAGCATCGCATATGTTCTCTACCCCGCCTACATTAACGGCCTGTATGATCTCGTCGGGCGTTGAATAATCATGAATGCCGGCGACATGAAAAACTCCTTCAACCCCGTCGGTCAGCCGGTCCAGGCCGTTTCTTTTCGTCAGGTCCGAGGCTATGAATTCAACGCCAAGGGCCTCAAAAAGGGCACTGTAGTATCGACTCGAAACATCGGTCGCCCGAACCCTGAACCCTGCCGCCACGGCCTCCATGACCATGTGATGACCGGTAAACCCGGCGGCGCCGGTGACAAGAACATTCCCTCGCTTTTTATCCATCAGAACCCCTCCTGTTGGGAAATTCCCAATCGATCAAGAACCGCCTGAGTGGGGTGCCCCGTCGGGTCCCAGCCGCGCAGGTGATAGTAACTGTCGAGCATGGACTCAAGTTCGATTGACGGCCACCCGTCTTCTCTGACTTCATTCAACAGGCGGGGGGGCAGGGTATCGTCGGCCCTGTTGATGCCTTCGCGGCAGTTCATGAGCCGTTCGAGATTGAAGATACGTTCCCCTATCTCGTAGTACTCGCTTTTTGAAATCCTGTATCCGAGAAGCCCCGACATGAGCGCGGCATAATCGGACAGATCCGTGGTCTTGACGGCTATGGCGGGGAGATTCCGCATGATGAACTGCATGATGGGAAGGGGTGTATATTTGTACGCGAAGTTTTCCTCAAGGAAGGGATACATGGTCTGTATGCAGAAGATAGAGGAATTGACCGCGTCGGTCAGATCCTGCATGAACTTGACGAAGTGGGGTTTGCCCTTTGTTCCATGCTGGCTCAGATAGGTGTTGACTTCTATGGCATGGGTGCTGCCTGAAAGATGAGTGGCGCCGCAGTTGGCGGTCGCATATGCCAGGCCCTGGCCGGTGCATCCCCGCGGGTCATAGGCGGCCATTTCCAGACCTTTGACATGAATGGCGAAATCCTCGCCGCTGTATTTTTCAGAGAGTCGTTTCACTCCCTCGGCAAGCTCATCCCCCAGTCCCCTTCGATAGGCGATATCCTGAAGGAGTTCGGAAATGCCGGAGGCGCTTCCAAAGGAAAGGGTACCGGAAAGCATACCGCGTTCCATCAGTTCCATGGCAAAACCGATCGTCCCGCCGGCACTGATTGAGTCCATGCCGAGCCGGTTCAATATGTCGTTCCATTCGGCCACCATCGAAAGGTCGTCTATCATAAGGTTCGATCCCATCAGGCCGATGGTCTCATACTCTGGCGATACCAGTTCCCTGCCGCCATAACGACCCATGCGCCCGCACTGAATAGGACATCCGACACAGCCATGATTTTTGACATAGTGCTCGTTCTTTATTTTCTCGGCGCTCAGATGTTGAATCTTATCGAAATTCGACACGCTGAAATTTCGCACCGGTGTGATGCCCGATGTGCCATAGAGCATCACGTTCTGCGGGGTCCCGAGTTCCCTGAGCTGCGTGCCCGTGTTCGGATGGGAGGCAACCTTTTCCTGCGCCCGTTTTACCGCTTTTTCAAAGAGTCCCGGATCGGCGGGACGAAATTTTCTGCCGCCTCGTGCCACGATGCCTTTAAGGTTCTTTGAACCCATGACGGTGCCGAGACCGCAACGTCCGGAGACTCGTCGCCCCGATACGATGACGGCGTACCGTACGAGATGTTCACCGGCAGGACCGATGACCGCCCAATCTCCTTCGTGCTTCCGTTCTTCCTGGACCTGATAGGTATCCATGCCCCAGAGAGAAGAGGCATCTTCAATGACGGCACCATCATCAGTGACCTTGATGTAGACCGGAGAATCCGAACACCCCCTGATCACGATCCCGTCAAACCCTGCTCGTTTCAGGCTGAGGCCGACGCGCCCGCCGGCGAGAGACGAGCCGAATATGCCGGTGAGAGGGGACTTGCCGGCAACAATGAAACGGCCTCCCGCTGGAGAGGGGGTTCCCGCGGTGGGTCCCGTCATCATGACAAGGATATTGTCGGGAGACATCGGGTCCGTTCCCGGCCTGATAGCGTCGTGTAATATCTTCAGGGCTATCCCTTTGCCGCCGAGGAATCGGCGGCGGTCTTCCGGGGAAACATCCATGTGATCGATGTGACCGGTGGTAAGGTCAACATCGAGAATCCTGTCGTTTACCGGACCGGGTGTTCCCATATCCCTGTTCCCTCCCTTGTTGCTGTTGCACAATCGTGTTACTGAGTGTACGGTTCTTCGAGCCTGAGCAGAACTTCAAGAGGACCCCGTTCATTCTTCTTCTCCACTGCCCGTATTACCATGTCGAACAGGATGTCCCGGTAGGCTGAAATGCTCTCAGGCCGTCCGACGACCAGCCACTGGATGGTCAGATGCTCTATGAAGCCGAGCACCATGTTTCTGACAATGTAAGGGTCAAGGTCCTCTCTGAAAACCCCTTCTTCAATTCCCTGCTTGTAGGCTTCTACAATAGTGTGGGAAGCCTCCCGGACGGTCAGGTACGCCGGGGACTGGGTAAATCTCTTGTTTCCCTTCAGGGTCAGCAGCGCCACCGAAGTATACAGAGGGTTGTTTTCATAGAACTCAAGATACCCCTGGATGATGAGACGTATTTGTTCCTTCGCTCCGTGAACGTAACGGCTTACCTCCCGCATCCGGTCGAACTCTCTTTTTGTGTATATCTCGGGGATGGAAAAGAGGACCTCTTCTTTCGAGGTAAAATATTCATAGAGGGTGGCATCGGAAATCTTAGCGGCCTTGCAGATATCCGATATGGTCGTCGCCTCGTAACCCTTTTCACCGAAGACCGTCAGTGCGCCTTCCATGATGTTCACGGCCTTCTGCAGGTTCTGTTTTCTGTCCTTTTTCTGAGTGTTTTTCCGTGCTTTCTTTTTCATTTTCCAACCTTTCCCGTCCATAATGAACGGCGATTTCTTACGGTCATACAGCATTTCATTTGCCGATGTCAAGAAAAAATCATAATAACACTTTAATATAGAGTAAAAAACAATATAGGCATTAAGATAATGAGATGATAATCTAGATACATATATCAAAATATGATTTTATTCTTGACACTGTATTGAATATGTATACAATCCACGAATAATCACTTCAACAAACGAGGAGGCGGGTATGAATTATCGCGTACTGGAATATGGGGTGATCGATGATGTTGCCGTTATCACCATGAACAATCCACCTGTTAACGCCCTGGGTATTCAATTTCTCGAGGATATTACGACGGTTCTCGATCAGATCGAATCTCCCGGCGCTGCACGGGCCGTCCTCATCACCAGTTCCTGCCCCGGCTTCTTTTCAACCGGAGATGATGTGGGACCGCTGAAGGATATCGACGATGAAATGATTAACATGCTGCCCGCGGCCCACGCCTTCCTCGACAGGCTCGAGGCTCTTCCTCTGCCGACTGTTGCGGGCATCAACGGTCACGCGCTCGGTGGAGGGTTCGAGCTTGCCCTCGCCTGCGATTTTCGTTTTATGGGTAGAGATTCAGGAAGTATCGGAATGCCGGAAGTACGCCTCGGCATGATACCCGTCATGGGTGGAACGCAACGTTTGCCGCAGATAGTGGGGCGCGCGAAGGCCCTGGAGATGATGATAAAAGGCCGTGCGCTTACCCCCGGGGAAGCGAAGGAATCAGGCATTGTCACTGATATCTTTCCTCAGGAGGAACTTTTCGAACGGTCTCTTGAGTATGCCCGGCGGCTGGCCCGTCAGGCGACAATGGCCATCGGGCGGATCAAGCGGTGCGTCATGACAGGATTGAAAGACGGTTTCGATGCCGGTATGGCCATGGAGTTTCAGACCTTCCGGGAAAATATCCGCACACATGACGCCCGGGAAGGTATCGATGCCTTCCTGACGGGACGCAGGCCGGAGTTCAGGGGAAGGGACTGAGGGTTCTGATGGAATGAGACAAGATCGAAGAAGTAAAAAGAGAAGGTTCAATAAGACAGATAAAGGAGGGAATCATGATCATCGATATGCATTGCCACCTGTATACCTGGAGTATGATATCGGATCGATACTGGGATGAACTTGTAGAGATCGCTTTGGATTTTTTCAGAAAAAACAATCTGGGTGAACCGCCGAAGGAAGAGATCAGGAAGAATATCATGGATCCCATGATGGACCCCGACGGCTCAAAGCTATTCGCCTCAATGGATGCCGCCGGTGTCGATATTTCCGTGATACTTGTGACGGACTGGGGATACGGGATCGGTGAGCCGGAGGACACGATCGATGATATCAACAAAGTATATGGTTCGATCGGCAAAAACTATCCCGACCGTATCATTCCCTTTGCAGGCGTTGACCCGCGAAGGCCCGGCGCCGTCGATATCCTGGACCGGGCAGTCAACGATTACGGGTGCAAGGGGCTCAAGTATCACCCTACGTCGGGGTTCTATCCGGATGGCGAGGAATCGTACCGGGTACTCGAGAAGGCCGAGGAACTCGGCATTCCGCTCCTGTCACATCTGGGTCCCATATCGAAACCGCTGAAGAGCAAGTATGCTATGCCGATCAACCTGGATGCCGTCGTCACCGATTTCCCGAAACTTACCGTCATAGGCGCTCATATGGCCTTTTCCTGGTGGCATCAACTGGTCAATCTCATTGCTGCCAAGGCGACGACCTTTTACGCTGACTTTTCGGGAATGCAGGTCCTTGCACGGAGAAACTTCGGCGAGTTCTGTCATATGTTGAGGGCGGCCTTTGATGAAGCGGGGGCTGAAAAGTTTCTCTGGGGGACGGACAATCCCATACTGGAGAACGTGATCCCCGTAAAAGACTGGCTGCAAATGGTCCGGGAGCTCCCCGAAAATGCTCCCGACGGCCTTGTCTTCACAAAGGAAGAGATCGAGGCCGTTCTTGGCGGGAATGCGAGGAAGATATTGAATATATGAACGGGGGATTAACGGGGTACGGATTAGCGGATTACGGATTAACGGATTAGTTATTTTATTCACAAATCTGCATCCCTGATCACGCCCATGGTGCCTGAGTGCCTAAATGCGTGACAAAACCTGCTTCCCCCTTTGGGAAAGGGGGATCGAGGGGGATTTCAAATACATAAATCCCTCCCGGCCTCCCTTTGCTAAAGGGAGGTGAAAAACATAATCCGATAATCCGTAATCCATAATCCGTTACTCAGATTTCATTGACAACTCCCTGGAAATGGATTACAAGACCGGCCACAAAATCGTGCCGGGGAGAGACGTCTATGTATTCCGCCAGTGACCTGAAGAAGAACCTGAAGATACAGATCGATGGTGAACCCTATGTTATCGTCGATTTCGAATTTTCAAAGCCGGGGAAGGGGCAGGCGCTTTATCGCTGTAAGCTGAAGAACATGATCACCGGTTCCCAGTTCGACCGCACCTTTCGTTCCGTTGATAGCTTCGAGCCGGCGAACCTTCAGGAAAAAAAGATGCAGTATCTCTACCGCGACGAGAGCAATTACTGCTTCATGGACAATGAGACCTACGAACAGGTCTTTCTCATGGACGACCAGGTGGGTGACGCCCGTAACTTTCTCATTGAGAACCTTGATGTGGAAATACTTTTCTTCGGTGAAAAGGCACTGGGCATCACGCTTCCCAACTTCATCGATGTCACGGTGATAAAGGCGGAACCCTGGGCCAAGGGTGATTCGGTCACGGGGAAGACCAAGCCCGCTGAAGTCGAGACGGGATATATCGTACAGGTTCCCCCCTTCGTAGAGGAAGGGGAGCGGATCCGCATCGATACCAGAAGCGGGGATTATGTGACAAGGGTCAAAGAATAAGCGGCGATTCTGTAAAAAGTCCCCAGTCATGCCATAGCGGTGTGCATTGCAATAGAAAGTAATAATAAAGGAATGTTCTTTGCGAGATCGCTTCGTTTCGCTCGCAATGACATCCTGATTATGGCATTTTTGAGGGTGCTCAATAATTGACGATAGATGAACAACGGATAGTGGCGGGGCGCCGGAACAATCTGCGGGTTCGCGCGGAGATGCTCCAGGCGGTCCGCCTTTTTTTTATCGAAAGAGACTATCTTGAAGTGGAGACCCCCATCAGGGTCCCAACCCTCGCTCCGGAGTCACATATCGACGCCGTCTCATCCGGGGAGTGGTTTCTCCAGACCTCACCGGAACTGTGCATGAAGAGGCTTCTGGCCGCCGGGTATGACAGGATATTCCAGATATCGAAATGTTTCAGAGGCGCGGAGCGGGGGAGTCGCCACGTTCCTGAATTCACGCTTCTCGAGTGGTACCGCCGCGATGCCGGGTACGAAGACCTCATGGATGAATGTGAGGACCTTCTGCTGTTTGTGTCGGGCCGCCTGGGACGGGGTACGCGTCTTCGATATCGTGACGAGTGGATCGGTCTGGCAAGGCCCTGGGAGCGGATATCCGTGAGGGATGCCTTTCTCCGGTTCTGCCCGGTGCCGGTGGAGCAGGCCCTTGATGACGGCAGTTTTGACGAGCTCATGGTCACCCATATCGAACCCCGTATCGGCCGGGGAAAACCGGTTTTTCTTTACGATTATCCAACATCCCTGGGTGCCCTGGCACGGAAGAAACAAAGCGACCCCACCGTGGCGGAACGCTTCGAGCTTTACCTGGGTGGTCTCGAGCTGGCGAACGCCTTTTCCGAGCTGACAGAGGTGGCGGAGCAGAGGGACCGCTTTCGGAAAGAGGAGGAATACCGCCGGAAGGCCGGTAAAACCCCTTATCCCCCGGCGGAAAAATTTCTGCGTGCCCTGGAGCGCATGCCGGAATCGGCCGGGATCGCCCTCGGTATCGACCGGCTTGCCATGATTTTTGCCGATGCAACCTCCATTGATAACGTGCTGAGCTTCACGCCGGAGATGCTGTGAGAACGATCTCACCATATCCGTCAAATTCTTTTTAACCAGCATCCCGATTCAACACACACTTTTCAACTGAAATATTCTTTGCCCGGCGCCAGTGGCTGTGATAAATTAATTTGCCTTTCATAATTTCCACGGCGTCAATATTCTTTCGTCAGCCCGTGTATGCAGACAGAATAAACCTGCCAGGAGGGTGGTGAATCATGAAAATTGCCTGGGTGAAACGTCTGAAATCCATTCTTTTCCTTTGTATCTCAATATCGTTGTTTATTATCGTCGGTTGTGCCGGTTCCGGTGATGACAACGCGTCGGCAAAGGAAGAGAAAGACCTTTTTTATCTCTCGGTCAGTACGGATGAGCTGACTGAACGATACCGGGACTGCTCGATCGGAACGGCCGTGACGGTTTCCTTCAACAAGGCCCTGGCCCTTGAACCCGCCGGGACGGGAACGAAATCCCTTGCCGCGGATGATGATATGTCGGCCGTCGAAGGTGCCGGTCTGATGAAAGTCTTCAAAGGGGAGCAGCTGGAAGAAATAACGGGAACGCTATATCTTTCCGGGGATGGACGGGAGCTTACCTTTGTTCCCGATGAACTCCTTGCTCCCGGAGCGGCCTACACCGTTCTCGTATCGTCGGTGATCCGTTCCATCGACGATGATTGTCTTGGCGAGGACTACTGTTTTCAGCTTGCAACGAACGATACCACCACGGTGGTGGACATCCTGGCGGACCCCGCTGTGATCCTCCAGGGTGAGCAGGTAACCTTTGCCGTTGATTCCACCGTCCCCTACCGGTCGGTCCTCTGGACGTTCAACAGCGGTGACGCCGATTCGGTGACGTCGTACGGGACCGGTCCCTTGTATACCTATAATGCCCCCGGGATCTACCGCGTCACGCTGAACGTCGAAGACATCTACGGAAGGGAGTTCACCGCCGGTAAGGACATCCGGGTGTTCAAGAACATTGCCGCGGCCATGACAGAAAAGGGCGGGTTCCTCGATGTGCAGATGGTCGATCCCTCGGCGCTTGATGAGGGGACGCTCTCGTCGCTCGTCGACACTTACTCTGAAGATGTCCTGGCGGCGGTGACCGCCGATGTGTATACCTCGGGGGGAAAGGGGAAGGCGACACGCGCCGAGCCATCCAGGGTGGAAACGCTGGCGGAAATCATTCCCGGCCGGCCGCTTACGTCCCTTGCCATAAGACCGGAACGGATCGCCTCCTTCGGGGCGGACTATATAAAGACGCTCATCAGAGAAGGTCGTTTTCTGGGAATCGTGAGCTTCAAGGGATTTCCCACCATCCTGTCCTACTATCCGTTGAACGACTACTATGTCCTGGAAATGTTCGTCAATGAAGGCAACATCAATGTTCAATACCGCGACGACATCTATGATATCGACATTACCTCTACGGAAATGAGCCCCACCCCCTGGCTCCACCAGATGTCGATCCCGATCTGCCAGGAGGTTCTTGATAATCTCCAGCGATACCTGCCGAAAATGATCAGGCGGCCGCTGGATGTGTTCTATACCCGTAACGGTTTCTTCCGGCTTGATACCATCGAGGAGGCCCGGGAGACAAAGTCGGTAACAGGGGGATATGCTCGCAAGTGGAACATCGGCGGCAGCTTTTCCCTCGGACCGGTGACGTTCAGCGCCAGCGTCGGAAGCGGCGGTGTCAGCGCCGATGTCGATGTGGATGACAGCCTGACGGATCTTTACAATCTTCTGACGGGGGACCTTATCGACCTCCTCACGGGGTTGAAGGACTTCGTTCTCAAGATAGTCGACATGAACCCCTTTCAATATCTTGAAGACGTGAAGGACGGCTGCGAAGACATAAAAACGGAGTTCGTCTCGCTGCACAGTACGTTCAGTTCCGCCGGCGGCATCGTAACAGGAGCCACGGACCCGGCGGCGCTGATCGGTGATGTACGGGACCTGCTCTATACGAGCGCGGGCGCCTCGGTCAAATCCGTGGCTGAAGAAGCCATCAATGTGCTGAACTGTACGGGTGGCGCCTTCGAGCTCATCTCGGAACCGCTGCTGGCCGTCGGGGACGCCGGCACCTTCCTGGCGGGATTCGTCCCGTCGTTATCGACCGATTCTTATATTGTTTTCCATGTGGGCACGGACGAACTTTCACTGAAGGTAAAGGCGGGTTCTGTCCAGCAGACCCTGTCGCTGGATACCCTGAACACCCTCCTTGAATATGCCGATACGGTTCTTGATGAACTGGGCGCCGATTTTCCCTTGAGCGACGTTGTGAGCAAGATGGGGATAATTGATGCGGCCCTCGGCTCCGGCGTTGCCGGCGAGGTCGGATTTTACTACACGGGAAGCCGTCAGGAACTGAAATTCCAGTTTTCCGTCCTTACAGGGAGCACCGAGCTTTTCAGGCTGCGGGTGATGCTCTCGCCCACGTCATCGGGGCTCGACATAAAAGTGACGAACCCCCTGCAGACGGACACCTATGTCCTTCTTGAATATCAGCCCTTCTCTCTGCCGTCGGGCACGGACGATACGGTGGCCATGATGTTCGACATACTCGCTCTTGCGTCGAGTCCCTTTCCCGATATCACGCTGACCATGCAGACGAAGTACCGGGACATCATCATGCAGATCACCTCACGCCTCCGGCCGGATTACGGGTTTACCGCCTATATCAATCTGGGGGTGGAACTGGATTACTATATCGGTATCGGCGGAAAGGGAGAAGTGGGCGTCCAGATATATGTGGGTGTCGATGGAAGCGCCATCTCCGGCGAGGTGGTAAAGAACGCGGCCAAGAGCGCCTTCACGGCCGGCCGGGATTCCTTCTCCCAGTTCTTCAGTACCGTCAGCGGTGACGGCGGTTCCTATAACCGTATGAATTTCCCCGACGAGGACCAGTTCATTGATTTCCTCTATACCTTCATGGGAGATCTGCGTACCCAGCTGGTGGCGAACGGCGTCGCGGAAAGTCTCCTGGGGGCAGTGACGGTCGGTATCTCTCCCTCGGCGGAGATCGGTATCGGTCTCGGCGCCGGCGGCACGGGAACGGGCGGCGGTGCCGTAAATCTTTCCCTGGGGACGGCCTTTGACATGAACGCGAACCTTCTCTTTTTCCGTGATACCCTGCTCGCCTATTACCGGAACAAGGATGTCAATACCTTCCTCATGACACCCCTCATGGAATCGATGGAGGCCATGAACGCGTCTGACCGGAGCAATCCCTTCGATGTGAAGGGCATCGCAAAGCTCTTCGAGGAAGGATTCATGGAAATAATCGAACAGCTGCCGGCGGGCTCCGAGACCGAGACGACAAAGTACAATGCCATCAACGGGCTCTTCAACAGCATGGCGCAGAATGTCAGCTTCGGCCTCAGTTTCCAGGCCGGGATCGACGGCGAGCTTGAGGAGGGTGGAGACATCGAAGCCGGTTTTGCCCTCGGTCCCTCGATCTCCGCGAACGGGGAGTTCGTCTTCAACACCCTCTATCCGGTCCTGTCAAAGGCATTGACGCTCAAAGGCGCGCCGCAGACCATAAAGGACCGTTTGATCGTCCTGGACCAGCCGGGGATATTCCCCGAGGTTTCCTTCACCCTTCCCCTGAGTGGAAGCATCGAGCTGGGATTCGATGAAGCGGTGCAGGTGAACCTGGGCGTGGGAGCCCAGATGAACTTCATCGAGGGAACGGTCACCCTCCAGGGAGACCCCTTCCGGACCGTGACGGCCGGCGGGATCTACGGAACGAAGAAACTGCGTACCTACCCGGTGGTGGCCATGACACAGTCACCGTCGACGGCGGTACGGGGCCAGGCGGTAACCTTCTCCGTCAGCCAGAGCGAACTGAAGACGGGGACGACCATAGCCGATACCACATGGTATATCAACGGCCAGGAGATCACCGGGAACGGGGCGGTAATAGAGAACAGTGAAACGATAGCCACTGTGACCGATACAACCTCTGCCACGGCGATAACCTTTACGCCGGGTAAGATCATGGAATATCGTGTCCGATGTGATGTGACGGACAGTGACGGACGGAATGATTTCGACTATATCGTGTACGTTACGGCCAACCAGGTGCCGACACAACCCGTCCTTACCCTCCTCGACAACGCCCAACTGACACGGATCGACCGGATCCCCCTGAGCGCCACCGATCCCGACGGGGATCCGCTGACCTTCGAGGTCAAGATATCCTGGGATGCGGGTTTCACCAATGTCCTCTACAGCTATACCTTTACGGGAACGGAGATCGCGCTTCCCTATTCGATCATCGACGGAAACTCTTATTACATAAAAGTGCGGGCCTATGACGGAATGGATTACGGACCCTGGAGCGCCGTCAAGTATTTTTCGGTCATCCCCCTGCCTGTGGAGCTCATATCGCCTGTGAACGGCCAGAACTTTATTTATGGGGCCCAGGATATCATCACCTTTGAGTGGGACAGCGATGCCGATTATTATGACTATCGATTTATGATTGCCGATAACACGTCGTTTGTGTCTCCCATAGTCGATGAATTCGCAGGAACCGCTCGTCTGTATGAGTTTTCCGGCACGGAGCTTGAAGGGACACCCCCTGGAGTGTATTACTGGCGTGTGGCAGGCTACAACCTGCAGGCCGAAGCCCTTGACTGGGGAGAAACCTGGAGCTTCACACTGGGCCCTCCGCCGACCGTGCTCTATGACCCGGCCCACAAAGCAAGTATTTCGCACACCCAGCCGGTCCACTTCGAGGTGGAAGACCCGGGCGATGTCGATTCTTTTGAATTCCAGTATTCCGTTACCCCCTCGTTCGGGTGGGGGAATGTGGGAAATGTAAGCACGTCGACCATCTGGGAGACGGGGCCACTTCCAGTAGGCACCTATTTCTGGCGCGCACGAACGCTGGCGAACGGTATCCCAAGTGCCTGGACGGAGGCACGAATGTTCTGGGTCACGAACACGGCACCATCGAAGGTTACCCTCACCGGTCATCAGAAGGGCGGTTGCATTGACGGGACGCTGAAACTGAACTTCACTTCTACGGACCCCGATGGGGACGCCATTACCTACCTGGTGTATCTCAGGGCCGGGGCTGATGATGGCGGCGGACTGCCGACATATGACCTTTTGAAGTCCTACACTGTCACGCAGAATCAGATCACCTTCGATCTCACTGAGGGCGGCTATGATTTCTACGTCGACATCCAGGCCATGGATGCCCTCGGCGCACTCTCCCCCGGCTGGGACAAGAATCAGATGTTCCATGCGTATACGTATAACTGTCCGCCGGAACCGCCGAAGCCGCTCTCTCCCATCGACGGCTATGAGGTCATTCGTGACAACGTGACCCTTACCGCCCAGGTACCGACCGATCCCGACGGTGATCCCATCACCCAGTATATATTCCTGATAAAGAAAGGGGCCACGGAAATACAGAAAACCTCAGCGATACCTCAAGTCTTGGTGACGGACCTTGAACAGGGTGAGTATACATGGAAGGTCCGGGCCGTCTCGGGTACCATCGTTGGAGTCGACATGCTGCAAAGCGGGTACGGTGAGGAACGCCGGTTTACTGTTCTCGACAATCAGGCCCCCGAGACGATCAATGAATCGCCGGCCGACGGCAGCGTTTTTCCCGCCGTCAACTGGATCACCCTGACGGTGCAGGTGAACGATCCCGAGGAGGATGAGATCCTCTCCTGCACGTTCGAATTGGCCGACAGCAGCTCCGTGGTGGCTGATTACAAGGATATCCACAGTTCATCGGTCGAGGTCGGCATGCAGCTTCCCCCTGAGATCTATTATTGGCGGGCCTTTGCCGCCGACGCGGGAGGCCCCGGCGAATTCGGCCCTGCCACCTGTTTCAGCGTCATAGACGGTGTTATCCCGCCGAACATTGCGGGCGCAGAGGTGGGGAATGAGATTGAATTTCTCCGTGTCGACGGCGTGGTGGCCCTGACCTTCAAGGCGCATACCTATACAACGAACTGCCTCGGTGAATTTACGGGGACCCTTGAGTATGAGATCCGCGACGATGAAAGCGTGCTTGCCGTTCCCATCGGCAACTTCGAAAACGGTGTCCCCTTCGGCCTTGAACTTCCGGTGGGCGATTATTTCTGGAAGGCGCGCCATGTAGTGGCCGGGATGGCCAGCGCCTGGAGCGAGCCGCTGGTGATCACCGTTCAGGAAGCGAACGAACGACCCCTGGCGGAAAATCTCACGCCCGTGGCGGGGGCCATATTCAACACCGATGATGATATCCTTCTGACAATGAACGCGACGGACCCCGATGAAGACCCCATCCAGTCCCACGATTTTCAGTACGATCCAGACCCGGAATTTTCCGAGCCCGTCGAGTTTACCGACCTGCCGGTGGATAGCGTCGGAACCGGGACCCTCACGCCGGGTATCTATTACTGGCGGTGCCGGGCGGCCGATGAGATCGGCGAAGGTGACTGGAGCGAGCCGACCTGCTTCACGGTCATCGATACCGTTGCCGTACCGGATATAGAAGAAGCCGGAAATCCAACGAGTTACCGCCAGGCCGCCGGGGAATTGGAGATCACCTTCCATGCCGTGACCGACCTGCGCGACTGTCTGGAAAATCCCGTTGCCGGTGTTCTTCACTATAAAATTTCCTATTCCGCGGGCGACGACATTGTGGGGACCTTTGAAAACGGTGTGCCCTTTTCCCTGGAACTCGCCCCCGGGGATTATGTCTGGCGGGCCCAGCACGAGGTTGCCGGCATCCTGAGCGGGTGGACAGAGCCCTTCGCCTTTGAGGTGCTCGAAGAGAACGGGCTTCCCCTGTCCGAGAATGTGACACCCGAAGCCGGAGCCGTATTCCCCATCGAGAATGTTATTACCCTGACGCTGGGTGTGACTGATCCCGATGAAGACCCCATTCTTATGTATGATTTCGAGTACGATACGAGCGCGGGCTTTGACGATGATCCCCAGCAGGTGATCGGTGCCGTAACAGGCTCGGTAGACATCGTACCCCCTGTTCTTCCCGCCGATACCTACTACTGGCACGGCCGGGCGGCCGATGCCGAGGGATACGGCGACTGGAGCCAGCCCACCTGCTTCAGTGTCGTCGCGAACGTGGCGACGCCGAACATCACCGACGCGGGGAACGCGACGGAGTTCGAGGAAGATGACGGCGAGGTGGATCTTACCTTCAATGCCATTACCTATACCACGAACTGCCTTGAACAGCATGTCGGTGAACTTCGCTACCAGATAGCCTGGGATGATGAATTCGAAGAAATCGACGCCGAGGGAGTGTTCGTCAACGGCGTGGCCTTTACCCTTGAGATGAATCCGGGTTCCTATTACTGGCGGGCGGCCCACGTGGTCGAGGGGGTGTGGAGCGAGTGGAGCGCGGCGGAGACCTTTACTGTCACCGAGCCGGTGCAGGCCCTCTTCAGTGAGGACTTCGAATCCGGCCTGGGTGACTGGAGCCTGGTCCAGAGCGGTGCGGGGATATTCGTCCTTGAGACGATCGTTGACGGTGACAGCACTGTGTTCCATTACCGTCGGTCCAATTCGAACGGCGGCGGAGGTGAGGGCGGCATCCAGCAGTCCCTGGATGCAATCGGCATTACCGGTTATTCGGCAGTGTATCTCGAATTCGATGTCAAGCTCATCAGCCACAGCCTGACGAACAGCGGTTCATGGACCTTCAATAACGGTGGTACCGGGGAATTCCCCGCCGATGTGCTGCTCTATTTCACGGATACGAACGAGGACGATTATATCTGGAATCACGGATTCATGCTGAACGTCGATTCCTACGGGAGACAGAACTACACAGTGCTGACGGCAGGGCAGTGGTACCATTACACCTCGCCCAACCTGATCGGGGAGCAGACGACACAGACGCCGGGGGGGAGTGTTACGCCGATACCGAGCGGAACGATTGGAATTTTAAATACCCTGAGGCTTCGGGGCCATGGCTGGGACTTCGAGGGAGAGTTCGACAACGTAACGATAACCTTCGTTCCCTGATTGAGCTCGCGGCGGATCGTTCGCGGTACGGTGCAGCTTACCGGATGGAGAAGCCGAGGAACGATACGGTGTCGTCGAAGGAATTCGCCACGTAGACCTGGGTCCCGTCGTTGCTGACGGCCACGCCGAAGGGGCCGTCGCCGAGGGGGATCTCGTCGATGATGGTGTTATCCTCCACGTCGATGACGGTAAGTTGGTCGGCCTTGAAATTGGTCACGTACACGTAGTTCCCGTCGGGGGTCACGGCGATGTCGTAAGGCCCGGCGGCGACGGGGATGGTCGTTATGATGCTGTTGTCCGCCGTGTCGATGACCGTCACCGTGTCGCTTTCAAAGTTCGTCACATAGACGGTACTGCCGTCGGGTGTTATGACGATGTTGAAAGGGTCCGTACCGGCGGGTACCGTTTCGATCACTTCGTTCGTGGCCAGGCGCAGGACGGAGACCGTACCATCGTGGGAATTTGCCACGTACACGTAGGTCCGTTCATCGGGCATGGCGGCGAGGCCGTGGGGCCACTGTCCGACCGGTATCGTTCCCGCTACCAGGTTCGTCGCCGTTGATATCACCGACACCGTGTTGTCATCGGAGTTGGTCACGCAGACGTACCTGCCGTCGTAGGTGATGGAGACATCATAGGGACCGTTGCCCAGGGCGATCGTGTCGATCACCGTGTTCGATATTGGATTGATCACAGAGAGCGTTTTGTCATAGACGTTCGCCACGTACAGACGGGTGCCGTTCGGTTTTACCGCGATGCCATAAGGGGTGTTCCCTACGTCTATGACGTCCTTGATCCAGATGCGGGGAAGCCCGATCACCGTGACGATATTCTCGTCGTCGGCGTTGGTCAGATAGAGCGTGGAATCATCGGGAAGCACCGCCGGGAAGAGGGCCCCCACGTAAATGGTTTTCACCACCTCATCGGGGTACCGCGTCCGCACCCTCACCCGGGTCGAGCGGGCTTTCCAGTCGCCCCGGTCATCGGTCGCTGTAAAGGTGATGATGTGGTGCCCCACTGAAAGACCGTCGGTGACGAACTCTTCCCCCGTTCCGAGTGTTCCGTCGATAGAGGAAGCCCATTCCAGCGAATCGCCCGTCAGCGGTTCACCTTTTGACGTTGCCGTTCCCGAAAAGGTGACGGCGTTTCCTTCCACATATTTTTCATTATAGGCAGGGCCGGTGATGGTGACCTTGAGCTGCTGCCTGCTGCTGTCACTGTCGCAGGCGACGATCATCGATGCAATGAAGGCGAGAAGAAAAACGCAATAGAAACAATACGGGATTGACCGGAAGGAACTTCTTTTCATCGTTTTCCCCCTCCTTCGATGAACGGTATATCGGATAACGAAACAAAATGAA
The DNA here is from genome assembly GCA_016933965.1 of Deltaproteobacteria bacterium. NCBI lineage: Bacteria > Pseudomonadati > Myxococcota > Myxococcia > Deltaproteobacteria bacterium. The sequence goes on from JAFGTS010000055.1 coordinate 24,163, forward strand.
TGATACGAAAGATAAACAAATTCCCCGCTCATTTGCAATGTTTTTTATGGAGCACTCAGGGATCGTGAATCGGTATTCGGAATTGATGATTCGGGAAACGTGATTTAAAATTCGGGATTCGGGTTTTCCATCATTGCGAACCCAACGAAGGTGGGTGTGGCAATCTCATGGGTTCGGTTGTACTTTAAGATTGCTTCGCTTCGCTCGCAATGACAAATAAGGTCAGTGGTTCGCAATGACAAATAAGGTCGGTGGTTTGCCGATTCATTGGTGGCATTCGGGATGACGGATTACGGGGTACGGATTATGGATTACGGGGTACGGATTATAGATTACGGGGTACGGATTATAGACATAATGGATTATCGGATTACGGATTACGGATCAGGGTAATAAACGCTCACTTTGTCGTTTTTTGTAAATAATCCACTGTGTCACTTTGTCGCTTTGCCCCTTTGTCACTCTGCCCCTTTTTAAAAATTGTATCCCCCTGTATTTCATGATATGGGAAACAAGGCCTGTCGGCATTTCCGAACGGCGAAGCGAATACTGTCCCATTGAGTGCCGGAAGAGGGGGAAGTTCCGGTTGGAAATGACGTCATACTGCATGCAATAGAGGAGGGAACGATGAAACATTCAAAGAGGATCATACCGGTCATTCTTGCACTGGCCGCCTGTCTTCTCCTGTCATCATGCGGTGTTTTCATGGAAACCATTCCCGCCGGCCGGATACTTTCTCCCGAGCCGGGTGACCACTTTACAACAATCGACGGCGTCCGTTACCATTACCGGGAATACCCCGGACAGGGAACGGACATTCTCCTGATCCACGGCTTCGGGTCTTCCACCTACACCTGGGAAGAGGTGGCGCCGATCCTGTCCGACGCGGGATACCACGTATGGGCCCTCGACATGAAGGGATTCGGCTGGTCCGACAAGCCCCGGGGGGACGACTACGATCCGGTCACGCTGGCAAGGGAAGTGAATGCCTGGGTGGAGGTGATGGGTATCGAACGGCCCGTCATCGTGGGTAATTCACTGGGTGGCGCGGTCGGTATCATCCTGGCCGTCGATCATCCTGAGAACGTTGGCAGACTCGTCCTGATCGACGCGGCAGGCTACCACCAGAAAGCGCCGCTCATCATCAGGATCATGAACAGCGGTCCCGGCGCATTCGTTATGAAATGGACCTTCGGCAGGTGGCTCATCAAGGGGAACCTTACCATGGTGTTCTTTAACAGGGATCTGGTGACGGACGAGAGGATCGATGCCTACTACGACCGGCTGCGAACTGTCGGGGCCAGGGACGCGCAGACGGCCGTCGCCAGGGCGATCCTGCAGAACGAGGCTGAGCCTTACCTTGAAAAGCTGTCCCTCATCACGGCGCCCACCCTGATTATCTGGGGCGCGGAGGACCAATGGATACCGGTTGAGTACGGGCATCGTTTTCAGAAGGACATCCCGGGAACGGTCCTGACGGTCATTCCCGAATGCGGGCATATCCCCCAGGAAGAATGCCCGGAAACCACCGCCCGGCTTATCCGGGAATTCGTGAAATAACAGCGGCTTACATGCCGGGGAAAGGAAGAATACATGGAATCTCTGCGGGACTTCTACCGGGTCACCGGTGATCCTTACGGCTACGCCAGGGAACTGAAATCGACGGGAAAACACCTTATCGGCTACTTCTGTTCCTATACGCCCGAGGAGATCATCCATGCGGCAGGTGCCCACCCCCTGCGGCTTTTCGGGACCACGGAAGAGATCTCGAGGGCTGATGCCCACCTGCAGTCCTATTCCTGCTCGCTGGTCCGCAGCGCCCTTGAAGACGCCCTTTCGGGAAACCTTGATTTCCTCGACGGGACCGTCTTTCCTCACACCTGTGATTCCATCCAGCGGCTTTCCGATATCTGGCGGCTCAACACGGGATTTTCCTTTTTTGCTGATGTGGTGTTCCCCGTGAAATTGAATGGTGAGGGCTCCCGCCGGTATATGGTGGCCGTTCTGGAGCGGTTCCGCGCCGACCTTGGGAGAGGACTGGGAATGGATATCTCCGACTCCGCCCTGAGGGCGTCCTGTAAGCTTTTCAACGACATCAGGCATGCGCTGAAAACGCTCTATGAATTGCGTTCTCGAAACCCGGCGGCCATCTCCGGGCGGGACATGGACACCGTTGTCAGGGCCTCCATGATCATGGAACGGCAGGAGTTCCTTGAAAGAATTACGGCGCTTCTTGAGGAATTGAAGATGGCCGGGGAACCGGCTTCACGGGACGGCAGAAAACGCCTTATCCTCGCGGGAAGCATCTGCAACCATCCCGATATCTTCAAGGTTATTGAAGAATCGGGCGGTGTCGTCGTCTGGGACGACCTCTGCACGGGTACCCGTTCCTTCGAAGGGATCATTGATGATGGACCGGACCCGGTCGTGTCATTGGCCGACCGGTATGCCACGCGTCTCGTCTGTCCGGCCAAGCATATTTCGAACACCGCCCGCGGTGACGCGCTGGTGAAGATGGTAAGAGAACATCAGGCAGGGGGAGTCGTGTTCCTGCTGATCAAATTCTGCGATCCCCATGCCTTTGACTATCCCTATCTGAAGGAATTTCTGGAACGGGAGCGGGTCCCCGCCATGCTGCTGGAGATAGAGGACCGGCTTCCCTCGGAGGGGCAGCTCCGGACGCGCTTTGAGACGTTTGTGGAGACGATATGACTATCAGTGCCTGAGTGCCTGAGTGCCTGAGTGCAACAGAAGTCCCCCTTTGTAAAAGGGGGATTGAGGGGGATTTTCAAGTATATAAATCCCTCCCGGCCTCCCTTTACGAAAGGGAGGTGAAAAACCCAAGGGTTGTTTGTTAATAATTACGACGGTTCGCACTCAGGAACTCAGGTACTCAGCCACTTTGAAGAAAAGGAGCCATTCATGTCCGACATAGATGCCGGCAGGGAAAAGAAGAAGCTCATGTCCGCGAAGAAGATGCGGGACATTATGACGACCTATTATATCGAGGCCAAGTCGGCGGAACAGAACGGAAAAAAGGTTGCCTGGATCACCAGCGGCGGTCCGGTGGAGCCGCTCATCGCCATGGATGTCATCCCGGTGTATCCCGAGAACCACGGGGCCATGATCGGTGCCTCGAAAATGGGCGGAGAATTCTGTGAAAAGGCCGAGACCCTGGGATACAGCATAGACCTCTGTTCCTACGCGCGGGCCGATATCGGCTGCTCGATCGTGGGAGGCGGGCCTGTCGGAGGACTTCCAAGGCCGGACATGCTGATCTGCTGCAACAACATCTGCGGAACGGTCATGAAGTGGTACGAGATACAGGCACGGTACTATGATGTACCGCTCTTTATTTTCGACACTCCCTTCTGTCATGCCGGCTATCATGATGAAGTGAAAACCTACGTGCGCCGGCAGATCGATGAGTATATCCTCTTTCTCGAAGGGCTCTGCGGGAAATCCTTTGATCTCGACCGGATGGAGGAAGTGGGGCGTCTCTCCGTGGAGGCCCAGAAACTCTGGCAAGCCGTCCTCGACACGGCGAGGAACAGGCCGTCACCCATGACCTGCTTCGACGCCTTCTTCTTTCTCGCCCTGATCGTGACCCTTCGCGGGACCCAGGTCACGGTCGACTTCTACCGGGAACTGCTGGCGGAGATGGAAGAGCGCGCCGCCGCGGGCATCGGCGCGGTCCCCCGTGAGCGCTACCGTCTTTTATGGGACAATCTGCCGATCTGGTACCGCATCAAGTGGCTCTCCGATGCCTTCGCGTCCCACGATGCCTCCCTGGTGGCCGACACCTACACGTCGGCATGGTGCGGGCAGCTCAAGTACATGGATGAAAATAATTTTCTTGATTCCATGGCGGAAGGATACACCCGGATCTACCTCAACATCGGGGTCGATGAAATGATCGCCATCATCCTGGAAATGATAGACCGTTACGATGTCGACGGTTTCGTCATGCATTCCAACAGAAGCTGCAAACCTTACTCGCTGGGGCAGTATGATATTCAGCGGGCAGTTCAGCGGGAGCGGGGCCTGCCGTCGATGATCATTGAGTCCCACATGGTCGATGACCGGAGCTTTTCCGAGAGCCAGGCGGAAACCCGCATCGACGCATTTATGGAAGTCATCAAGGAACGGAAGAAATAACGGGGGACTGACCATGAACAGGATATCTTACGGGCTGGCGGACAAGGTGGCTCTCGTCACCGGGGGGAGCAGGGGTATCGGTCTTGAGATAGTCCGGCGGCTTCTCGCGGAAGACGCCCGGGTGGTGATATGCGGAAGAAAACAGGAAAACCTCGACGCGGCGATGGAGCATTTAGGAAATGACGAGCGGTTGACGGTCATACAGGCGCATATCGGAAAGGAAACCGACGTGGAGGCCATGTTCGAGGTGATCCGGGAACGCCGGGGGCATCTCGATATTCTTATCAACAACGTGGGGATGAATCTTTTGACCCTGTCGGTGACGGACACGGAACCCGCGCTCTGGCGGAAGATCCTTGAAACGAACCTGAACGGCACCTTCCTCTGTTCAAGAAAAGCGGCGGCCATGATGAAGGAGCGGCAACGGGGCAAGGTCGTCAACATTACTTCCATCGCTGGTCGGAAGGCATCACCGGGAATGGGAATATACGGTATCGCGAAAGCAGGCGTGGAAATGCTCACCAGGGTGCTTGCCTCGGAGCTCGCGCCCTTCAACATCCAGGTCAACGCCGTCGCCCCGGGAATGGTAAGGACCGATTTCAGCAGACCGTTCTGGTCCAACGAGGAACTGCACGCCCAGATCGTGAAGAACATACCCCTCGGCAGGATCGCCGAACCGGCCGATGTGGTTCATCCGGTGCTGTTTCTCTGTTCCGACGCGGCCGACTATATAACGGGGCAGACGCTGGTCGTTGACGGGGGCGCCACGGTTGTTTAACGGATCCGGCCGCTGATATGAAGGAATCCTATGTACACTGCGGGTATTGATATCGGTTCGATAACGGCGAAGGCCGCCGTTCTTATCGACGGGACGATAGCGGGAACACGGGTCATCTTCACGGGCTATAACGCGGAGCGTGCCGGCGTGACGGTCTTTGAAGAGCTGCTGGCGGAGATCGGTCTTGAACGGGCACATATACAGAAGATCGTTTCCACGGGCTACGGCAGGAACAGCGTGAAGTTCGCGGACCGGGCCGTCACGGAGATCATCTGTCACGGAGCGGGTGCCCATTTCCTCGATCCCCGGGTCCGCTCCATCATCGACGTGGGGGGTCAGGACAGCAAGGCCATGGTCATCAACGGTGAAGGGCGGGGCAGGGATTTTGCCATGAACGACAAATGCGCCGCCGGGACGGGAAGGTTCCTGGAGGTCATGGCCCGCGCCCTTGAGGTCGATCTCGGTGATTTTGGGGCCATGTCGCTCACTGCCGAAAAACCGGCGAAGATAAGCAGCATCTGTACCGTCTTCGCCGAGTCGGAAGTGATCTCCCTGATCTCGAAAGGGGAGAAGCGCAGGAACATCATTGCCGGCATTCATGAATCCGTGGCGGCGCGGGTCTCGGCACTCGTGCACCGTGTCGGTATTCAGCCGCCGGTGATGATGACCGGCGGCGTGGCACAAAATATCGGTGTGGTGACAGCACTGGAGAAGAAGCTCGGCACATCCATAGAAGTTCTTGATACGGCCCAGGTGAACGGCGCCGTGGGCGCGGCGGTTGTCGCCGCACGACTCGACGAGTGAGAAGCACGGCGAAACCGTCATCACGTGAAAAGGAGGTCCTGAGCAATGCCTTCTCAGCCGGCGGCACCATTTTATGAGGTCCTGAAAGAGAATGAACGGGTGACTCCGGCACTGTCCGGGGAAAGATACGTCGGCTATTTCTGCACCTACACACCGATCGAGATCATTCACGCGGCGGGGTTCACGCCTTTCCGGGTTGCCGGCGGTCTTGACAGCGTATCGCTGGCGGATACGCTGACCCCGAACTTCATCTGTCCCTACATGCGTGTCGCCACGGAAAAGGCGCTGCGCGGCGAATACGGTTTTCTGTCGGGTCTCGTTCAGGGGTATACCTGTGACGTGGCCTGCGGGCTCATCAATATCTGGAAGGACAACATCGGCGGCGACCCCTGTCACCTCGTGCCGCTTCCTTACAATGACAATGAGGCATCGAGGGATTTTCTCCGCTCGGCCCTGAAGGAACTGATCGAGAAGCTCGACCGTGCCGGGGGATGCTTCTCGGAAGAGCGCCTGGAGCACTCCCTTTCCCTTTATGACGAGATCCGTCGTGTCATCCTTGACCTTTATGACAGGCGATATGAGGGTTCTCTCCCTTTCTCCGCCGGTGATTTCCTTACCGTGATCCAAGCGGGTTATGTCACTCCGCCGGAACGATATCTGGGCCTCCTGAAAACCCTGAGAGATGAAGCGGACCATGAGCGGGAAGACGGGCAACCACCGAGTATCCCCGTTCTGGTATCCGGGAGCCTTGTCGAAGAGCCGCGAATTCTGGAAATAATCGAGGAGTCGGGAGGACGGATCTGTGCCGACGATCTCTGTACGGGGTTTCGACAGTGGAGTCCCGCCACCGGGAGCGGTGCACGGCCGCTTGACCGTGTGATCGATCGTCACATGCGGCGCTTTCCCTGTCCCTCGCGATCGCGGGCACGGGACCGTGCCCCCCTGATCATCGACCTGGTCAGGCGATCGGCGGCACGGGGCGTGATATTCCTTTTCCAGAAGTTCTGCACCCCCCATCTCGCCGATTACCCGATCCTCAATGAAGAGCTCAAAAAGGAGCGTATCCCTGCCACGGTGTTCGAAATGGAAGAAACGGGCATTATGGAGGGCCAGTTGCGGACAAGGATGGAAACCTTTTTTGAAACACTGGGTGAGCGTGATGGATAAGACGAAAAAGTCGACGAAACGGCTCAGAACGGCGAAGGACCTCAACCGGCTGGTCATCGACTACTATCTGGAGTGTCATGAGGCAAAGCGGCGGGGAACGCCCGTGGGCTGGATGCCGCCGATGAATGGTGCGATAGAGCTGTTCTACGCCATGGACCTCCAGCCCGTTTTTCCCGAGAACTGGTCTCCCGTCTGCGCCGCCTTCGGCCTGACACCGGGTAATTTCGATGTAACCGACGGCCTGGGCTATTCCCGCGATCTCTGCGGGTATCTCAGGAACATCACCGGTTATGTCCATGGGTTCATGAATGATGAATCGATCCCTCTCGGCGGGCTGCCCGAGCCCGATATTCTGCTCAGCCCGGGCGGCGGCTGCGTGCCGGTCATGAAAATATTTCACATCCTCGAACGCCGTTTTCCGAAGGCGAAGGTCTTTTCGGCCGATCTTCCCCAGGTAGCGGTGGAAGATATCCGGAAACATCATCTGGACTATGCGGTATGGGAAATGAACCGTCTCATCGATTTTCTGACGGAGGTGACCGGTCACCGTATGGACCATGACCGGCTCGCGGAGGTGGTGAAGCTCTCTGACCAGGCCTGCGCCCTCTGGGACGAGATCATGTCCTACCGCCGATTCATTCCCACGCCCCTGTCGGCGGCGGAGATCGGCATTATGTTCGTCATGGTCACACGTCAGGGAACGCAGATCGCTGTTGATTTTCTGACGGCCGTGCGGGATGAGGTGAAGGAGCGTGCCGAGGCGGGTATCGGTGTTATCGATGATGAAAGGATCCGGCTTTTCTGGGACAACATACCGCTCTGGTACAATATGGGCCTTTTCAATTATTTCGAGAAAATGGGCGGCGTCGCCGTGGCGGAAACCTATTCAGCCGCCTGGTCGCTGCGGCTCGATACGGAGCATCCCCTGGAAGCCCTTGCAATGAAGAGCCTCATGTCCTATCCCCTGGTATCCTGTGTATCAATCCGGAAACGAAAGGAAATGGTTCTCAAGGCCTGCCGGGAATACTCCATAGATGGTGCCGTCCTGCACCGGAACAAATCCTGTGTCCCCATCACCCTCGGCCAGATGGATATAAAGAGGGCCCTTGAAGAGGAGTTGGGCGTGCCCTCGGTCATCATAGACGCCGACCACATGGATGATCAGAATTTCTCGGTAGCCCAGTTCGAGACCCGCGTCGATGCGTTCATGGAAATGCTCTATGAGAAGAAAGGACTGAAGCTCTGAAGGAGGCTCATGAAGGTACAGGACATACCGGCACTGCCCGTGAAGGGCTTTCTCGATCATGATGAAGGAATGAGGCTTTATGAGTGCGCCCGCGAGGCAAGCCGGCTTGGCCCTTGCCTCGAGATCGGCGGATATTGCGGCAAATCGACCCTGTATCTGGGCCTGGGATGCCGTGACGGCGGCGGTCTTCTCTATTCAATCGATCATCACCGGGGCTCGGAGGAACAGCAGCCCGGTGAGGAATATTTCGACGCCGAGCTTTTTGATGAACGGGAGGGGAGGGTGGACACCTTCCGGTTCTTCCGGCGGACCATCGAAATGGCGGGTCTTGAGGATACGGTCGTGCCCATCGTGGCGGCCTCAACCCTGGTGGCCCGTGGCTGGAACACGCCGCTGTCGCTGCTTTTCATCGACGGGGGACACAGCTATTCTGCGGCTTTCAGTGATTACTCGTCCTGGGTTTCCCATGTGATGCCCGGTGGATATCTCGCCGTTCATGACATCTTTCCCGATCCGAACGACGGGGGCCAGGCGCCGTATTATATGTACCGGCTTGCCCTGGAGTCGGGCCTCTTCCATGAACTTCCCCGGATGAAAAGCCTGGGTATATTGCGAAGGCTTCAGGCTGGGGAAGTGCCCGGTCACATTTCAGGGATGAGAGACTGGTAGCATATCGAGGCGGTTGTTGTGGGTCCAGTACCATTTAAGACCCCCGTCCTCCGGACGGCACTTGAGAAATCCCGCTCTGGAAAGGTTGATGATCGTCCGGTTCACGATTCCGCCGTCCATGCCGGTGAGGGACGCAAGCTTATCCGCCAGGATCTCGGCGGGCTCACCGCTGCCGTTCATCGACGGAAGTCCCTCAATGATATCCTCGTTGAAGAGCCGGTAGATCAGCTGGGTCCGGTAATGCCCCTCAACCTTGAGGTAATCGATCCCCGTCAGCGTTCCCTGCCAGTATAGGTCCTCGATGTCCTTCCATTGTGCCATGAGTGAATCGTTAAAAGAAAAGACAAACTCTTCCATTTGCTCGGGTCCGAGGTGTGACGTGCGGACGATCGCCCGGTTGGCGTCGTACTTGCTCCAGTCATTGGTGAGGATTTCAAGGTCATAGCGGTCCACTTCGTCCCTGACGGTCGTGCCGGGAAAGGGGCACAGGAGATGATACCCGTATACGATGCCGAGTTCCTGGGCGAAGGCGCTTGTGTCCTCCATGGTTTGCCGCGATTCCCCGGGAAGACCGACCATGAAGGAGGCATGAGTTATCATGCCCGCGTCCTTGCAATGCCGTGCTGCTTCCCGTGCCTGGTCGAGGGTTATCCCCTTTCTGATCCTTTTCAGCATCTCCTGGTTTCCCGATTCGATACCGAAGCTCACGGCGTCACAGCCGGCATCCTTCATGTGGTCCAATACTTCCCGGTCCACCGTGTTGACGCGTGAGAAAGCGCTCCAGCCGAAGCGAAGGCCCCTCTTTCTGACCTCGTTGCAGAACTCGATGACCCGCTTCTTGTTGGCCGTGAAGAGATCGTCGGCGATGTTGATCCGCGTCCATCCGTAGGAGAGGATGTCCTCGATCTCGTCGACGACCAGGCTAATTGTCCGGAACCGCACCTTTTGTCCCACCATGCGCCGTCCCTGGCAGAAAATGCATTTGTTCGGGCAGCCCCTGCTGGTGATGATGCTGACGGGATACCCCAGGGCCTGGTAACGTGACATGGGCAGCAGGTGTCTCGCCGGAAGCGGCAGCGTGTCGAGATCGGCTATCAGTTCCCTCGGTTCCGTGACGATCAGTTCCTCGTCCTCGAGAAAGGCGATCCCCTTGATATCCTTCCATTTGTTCCGCTCACGAATGACCGGGATCAGTTCCTGGATCGTCTCCTCACCCTCTCCGATGACGACCACGTCGATCCCCCGGTAGTTCCTGAGCGTGTCCTCGTAATCAAAGGAAACATGAGGGCCGCCCATCATGGTGATGATATCGGGATCATGGGCCTTGGCTGTTTGCAGGATTTCAACGGCCGTGTAATAGTTGAGCGTTACCGACGACGTTCCCACCACGTCGGGGCCGAAGGCGTCCAGTTCCTTTGTAAGTTTTTCGGGACAGTATTTCCGAACGATATAGTCGATGATCGTGACGGTCGCGCCGGTCCTTTCACAGGCCGCGGCGGCATAGCTCAGTCCCAGGGGAGGCGCGGGCGCCTCTTCAAGGGGGTATGGTGTTCCGATAAACGCTACTCTCATTGAAGGATCGATCTCCTAGTCTCCAGGTTTCGGGAAAAAACGGGCACGGAGCCAACCGAGAATGGTGTTGCCCCGCAACATGTCCCGGTCGATCTGCCGTATCTGCCTGAAAAGTTCATCGGGGTCGGCGAACCAGTCAGCCCGTGTCCTGATCGTTTTCCCCGGATCGAGCCGGCTCACGACGACGGCGGGATTACCCGCGGCGATGGTATTGGGAGGGACATCCTTGTTCACGACCGCGCGTGTTCCCACGATGCTGTTGTCCCCGATGGTGACCCCCTTGCATATGATGGCCCCGTCCCCGATCCATACGTTGTTGCCGATCCGGATGGGTCGCGCCGTGCTCAGGGGCTCCACGCGGTCATACACGCTGTGCCAGTCGGAATCGGTTATGTAGACGTCGCTCGCCATCATGCAGTCATTCCCGATGGTGACTTCCTTCGCGCAGCTGATCCGCACACCGGGGCAGATGAGACAGTGATCGCCGATATGGATCCCCTTGGGATGCTTTTCCTCCGACCATACGGTCAGCCGGACGCGCCGGTCCACGGTACAGATGACGTCGGCGAAATCCCCCAGTTCGATGGGCCAGCCGAATATTTCCATGTACCAGGGTTTCATGAAGGTATAGCCGTTACCGAGGGCGGTGAACTGGGGTCGCAGAAAATGCTCCACGTACCACTCACGGAACCGGAGGCTCATTCGTTTCAGATAGTATGGCCGGTGATCTCTTCTCATGGCTGCGATCCCTACTTGGTCGAGAGGACAGGCTCCTCTTCAACATTCAGAAGGGCGTTCAGGTGCTGGGCGGCCGTGCTGAAGAACCGGCGGGGAAATGAGAGGGATTCATGATAGCGGGACCAGAAGGTATGCTTGAAAAGCTGTGAAGCGGGAGTAATATTGTACACCGCGTCAACGGCCATGATGACCGCCGCGTTGGTCCAGGTGATCTTTTCTTCCGGCCAGATGACGCCGTCGGGAAACGTTACCCCGCACCAGTACGTGCCGTCATCGAACTTCTTATCGGCTATCCATTTCAGGAACATTTCCGCCAGCCCCGTATTACCCATTGCCACGAGCGTCAGGGCCAGTTCCGATGTCTCGGCCATGGTCACCCATGGTTCGTCGGACACGCACCGGACCCCCAGGTCTTCCACGACAAAGATGTCCCAGGATCTTTTGATGCGTTCCCGGGCATTCTTTCCCGTAACGGCGCCGCTCAGGATCGGATAGAACCAGTCCATGGAAAATCGTTCTTTTTCCTTGTTAAAGGCTTCGGGGCGGTTTCTGATAGCCTCTCCCAGCAGCGCGAAGGCCTTCTGCCAGCCCGGCTCGTTCTTGCCGAGCAGATAGGCGATGGTCAGTGCGCATTTGAGGCTCATGTAAATGGAACTGGATCCCGTGAGGAGTGCCATCCTGTCTATTTCACCATCGGGGCTCTGGGCCCAGTAGACCTCACCGCCCGGCGCCTGGAGGCTCACCGTGAAGTCGATGGCGGCCTTCATCGCGGGCCACATGGTAGCAAGAAAGCGGGTGTCCCGTGTGACGAGGTAGTAATGAAAGAGGCCGACGGCGATGTAGGAAGACATGTTGCTTTCTTTCGTCATGTCCTCGGGTTCGCCGTTGCGGTAGGCGGAATACCAGCTTCCGTCCTCAAGCTGCGTGTCCGCCAGCCATTGAAAGGCATTGCGGGCCTCACGGTAAAACCCCCCGATGGTAAGCCCTATGGCGGACTCGACATGGTCCCAGGGATCGGTCTTCCCTCCCACGTGCCAGGGGATCTCTCCGGACTCTCTCTGCACATCGGTGATGGATGCGGCGAGAATGTCGATATCTATGGGAGCGGTATACTCACGCCGCGATACTTCAAGCTCCATATTGATTCCCTTTCTTCAGATACAGCACGATGCTCTTCGCGATCAACGGATTCAAAACCCTGTCGAGCAGCCGGGTCAGGAACGGTTTTTCCATGATGTCCCAGACCAGAAAGCGATGGTACAGCTGAACGGCGGGCGAATCGTTGTTCTTGTGTCCCACGAAACATTTGATCCACCAGTAGGGGCTGTGCAGGGCATGGGCGAACCCTCGCGATACACAGCGTGTTCCCGCTGATTCGAGGAGGTTAATAAGTTCCTTTTTCCGGTAGATCCGAACGTGCCCCCCCTTCTCGGTATGGTAATCCTCTGAAAGCGCCCAGCATATCCGTTCGGGAAAATACCGGGGAACGGTGACCACGAGGGATTTCCCCGGTTTCAGGACGCGTATGATCTCACGCACGGCTTTTTCGTGTTCCGGTATGTGTTCGAGCACCTCCGAGCAGATCACGATATCGAAAGACTCATCGGGGAAGGGGAGTTTCGTTATGTCGCTCTGCATGACGACCCAGGAACCGCCGCCGCTCTCTCCCTCGTGCTCCATTATATACAGCGTATCTTTCGCTTTGGCAATATCACCCTTGTTCAGGTCGATGCCGACCGCGTTGATGTTCCGGTATCGCAGGGCCTCACTCAAGTGGCGTCCCGTCCCGCATCCCGCGTCGAGAACATAATCGCCGGGCTTCAGGTTCAGTTTTGAGAAATCAACAGTGAGCATCCATAGCCTCCCTGTAGATCTCGGTGACCTGCTCGGCCGTGTTTCGCCAGGTAAAATGGCGCAGCACCCGGTCATATCCGGCCTTGCCCAGGTTTGCCCGCTTTTCAGGATTGTCGAGTAGGTCAATGATGGCCTTTTCCAGCGCCCGCGCGTCTCCGGGAGGAACCAGAACGCCGGCGTCACCGACCACCTCGGGGAGGGCCCCTCCCGTCGTGCTGATGACGGGAACACCGCAGGCCATGGCCTCACCTGCCGGCAGACCGAACCCTTCGTAGATGGATGGAATAACGGCCATGGTGGCTTCCCCGTAATACCGGGCGAAATCACGGTCATCGATGCGTCCCGTAAAGGTCACGCCTGAGCCGAGATGGAGCTGACGCACGAGCTTGTCGATGACGCCATCCTTTTTCGGTTGCCCGATCACGGTCAGTTTCACGTCCCTTTTCTTTCTGATCGAAGCCAGCGCCTCCAGCAGGTAGCGGAGTCCCTTGAGGGGTGTGTCGGCGCTGTTCGTTACCATGAGCCGGTTTTCGAGACGCCTGACGGCCGGGTCGGGGTGAAAGACCTCCGTATTGATGCCGTTGGCCACGACCCTGAAGTTCTCCTTCGGTATCTTGAATGCCTTGCTGATGTCTTTTTTTGATGCCTCCGAGACGGTGATGATCCGGGAAATGCGTCTTGACGCCTGTCCCTGCATGGCAAGAAAGGAATACCAGCGCCACACCTTGACTTTCCGGTACCACTTGCGTTCCGATTCTATCTCCACGTCACGGTCGACGGTGATGGGGTGATGTATCGTGGCCACCAGGGGATGACCCAGGGACTGTATCCCCAGCAGGCCGTAAGCCAGGCACTGGTTGTCATGGATAATGTCGTAAGAATGGCCGTTCCGGCGGAAGAACCGGTAGGCCCTCAGGCTGAAGGTCAGCGGTTCCGGAAAACCGCCGCTTGACACGCTCAGCCACTCATACATGTTGATGGGAGAGGTCAGTTCTCTCAGGGTAGGGACCCTGAAAAGGTCATTTGGATTGTACAGATCAAGGCTCGGAAGCTTGTGGAGCTCTATGCCGTCGTCAAGATATGGATAGGGCGGACCTGATACGACATCCACCGTGTGACCGAGGTCTCTCAATGCCTTGCTCAGGCGCTTGATATACACTCCCTGGCCGCCGCATGTCGGGTTGCCCCGGTAGGTCAACAGACATATGTTCAGTGGTCTTCCGGGGTCATTTCTCCTGTCGGTTTCGGGGGATACTGAATTGACGTTCCACACTCGCTGCATGTCCCCTTTCTCGCATTACCTTTTTGTGAAGAATAAATGGTGAGCCTGAACGATAACTTCATCGTTTAAACGTATGGCCTATATCAATATTACGATTATAAATCAATGAAAATCAGGTGTTCGATTTGTAAATTACAGAATTACAGGAGCGATGCACCTCTGTGACATGTGACGATGGTTGTGAACGCTGCACGGACCGTTTCAACTGTCGTCAACTCCTTGACAAACGGTGCGCCCTGCATTTACAATGCGCCATCCCACCCAAGCAATAGAACATAAGCGGCATCGTTTCCCGATGTATGCCGCTCAAGGGTCGGTGTACATCGTCGGGACCGGAAAGGGAGGCGCCATATGGCTGTATCGGCTTTTGACGGTATGCAGGATCTCAAGAACATGTTTCGCCGGCAGATTGATTATTCCTGGAAGAAGAGCATCACCGGCGGTATCGACCAGAGTATAAAAAAGGCACCCGTAAGATTCAGCGAAGACTATATCAACGAACGGTCCGAACGGATACGGTGGCTTATCGATACCGCCGTGCCCGTCATGGAGAAGTTCCATCTCTTTTTCGATCTTTCGCACTCTGCAGTGGCCCTTGCCGACGAGAATGCCGTCGTCATTGCCGGCACGGGAAACGGGAAATGGGGAGAGAGTGTGTTGCGCTGCGGTTTTGATATCGGGACCAGTTGCAGTGAGGAATATATCGGAACCAACGCGATCGGGACCTGTCTTGCCACCGGTAAGTCTATCTGTGTCATCGGAAAGGAAAATTATGTGAAACAGTGGCAGGATTCCGCCAATGCGGCGACGGTGATTCGAGACCCCTTCACGGGGAACATTATCGGTGCCCTGTGCCTGACCTGCTTTGTGAAATACTTCCACGTTCTTTCGCTGGGGATTGTTCAGGCCATCGCCGATGTGATCGAGGAAAAACTGAGAAATAATGCTGTACCCGCACGGAGAAAAGACCGGCCGTCAAGAGCTTCAATAGCCTCCGTGTCCCGCGCTGTGGGAAGAATGTCCACGGGAGTATTCATGCTTGAAAACAGAGAAACATCGTCATATGCGCGTACAGGTGCCGATTTTGTGTTCGGTTCTTCCAGTATTGGTATTCTTCTGAACAAGGCAAAAAAAGCGGCTCAGTATGATTCTACGAAACTTATTGTGGGTGAAAGCGGCGTGGGAAAAGAGGTCCTGGCGCGCTTCATACACGAGCACAGTCCGCGGAGGTCCAATCCATTCGTGGCGATCAACTGCGCGGCCATCCCACCCAATCTTCTGGCGAGCGAACTGTTCGGATACGAAACGGGTGCCTTCACAGGAGCAAAGCGGGGAGGAAATCCGGGCCGTTTTGAGCAGGCATCGGGCGGGACCGTGTATCTCGATGAAATCAGCGAAATGAGCATGGACCTCCAGGCCTGCCTGTTGCGGGTCATTGAGGAGAAAACGATAACTCCTCTCGGCGGTGGCAGGCCGCACCCGGTGGACGTTCAGATAATCGCCTCATCGAACCGTGACCTTATGGACATGATGGATGGAAAACAGTTCAGAAGCGATCTGTACCATCGCCTGAACGTGATATCCTTTCACATACCGTCCCTGAGGGAGCGCAGGGAGGATATCCCCCGGCTGGTGGAGTATTTCCTTGAAAAAATGCGCGACAAACACGGTGGCGACGTAAAGAAAATATCGGACCGCGCCGTGGAGGCGCTCCTCGACTATCACTGGCCCGGTAACGTACGGGAACTGGAAAATACCATAGAAAGGGCCTGTATCTTTTCGGAGGGACCGGTGATAGACGTGACGGACCTGAAAGAAGAAATAGGAAACGGCTGTCACGGGCAATCAGGGGGATACGGGGAATTACACCGCATCCTGTCCGTGCTCAGAAAGCACCGGGGAAACCTGTCCCGTACGGCCTGTTCGCTGGGAATAGCCCGTTCGACCCTGTACAGGAAAATGGCGCGGTATAATATTTCACGAGCTTCAATATAAGGCGACTTCGTTCAAAGTCCATATCTGGAGCTTTTGACGAAGCCGCCATATATCCCTTACCTTTATTAGGTATTCTTCACTCCTGCCCCGATTCCTCCAGGGCCCGCCGGTACCCCGAATACTCGGGATTGTCGATGGATACCTGCCCCGTAGTGGTTTCGTAAAGATGGTGGAACAATACGCCGTCGCGATAGTCCATGCTCTTGTCCCGAAGACGGCGGCAGAGTTCCTCATTCAGTTCCGCAATACTACCGTCGGTCCCGAGCAATGTACGGAGCCGTTCATGTTCCTGAGAGGAGAGCAGCGGCCCCAGTTGGAGTTCCCTCCGCACCAGTGCCAGGACGTTGACGGCAACGCGGGTATGAAAGGCCCGGTGTGAATCGAGGACTTTGATGATCCGTTTTTCAAGAAACTCCTGGACGGCCTCAAGAAGTTCATCTGTAGTCGGTCGTGGTGATGCCATGTCATTCCCTCTCTTTCAGCAGGCGCAGCAGGTCGATTTCCGTTTCCGAAGTTCGCCGTCCGATGGCGGCCAGTTCGACGGAGCGTTTCATTCCAAGAAGATGGGTGAATCCCTGCATGATACAGGCGATGCCCCATTTCAACGTGCCGTATACTTCCCAGAAATGAACCGCCTCTGGATCGACGGGTACGCCCCCCGCTTCTTCGTATCCTGAGAAGAGGTCTTCCCGGGTGCCGAAACCCCCGACGGGCAGGTCGATATTGCCGAAGCGCCATGAGTTGACACAGATCCAGCCGAGGTCCTCCATGGGGTCGCCGAGATGGGCGAGTTCCCAATCGAGGACGGCTTGAATGCCGTCGGGACCGACGATGAAATTTCCGTTCCTGAAATCGCCGTGGACCAGACGCAGTTCCCCCTGATTCGGGAGGTGGTCCTGGAGCCAGCGCAGGGTAAATTCAAAGACAGGGTGTTTCTCACCAAAGATGTCTAAAAAGGTATACAACTCCTTCACCGCCGCTTCCGTCGTTTGTTTCTTGAGGGGCGGAAGAAGGCCGGTATCGACGGCATGTATGCCGGCAAGAATCGTTCCACACTGCCGGGCCATGATGTCCCGTGCCCGGGCGTACTCGTCGTCGCGCAGTATCTTCCGTGCGATGGTCTCACCCGGTACGCACTGCATGGCGTACCCGGGACCGATCTCGTCATCATCGTTGAGGATGAAACGAATGGAGGGGACGGGTACCCCGCCTTGTTCGGCCGCCCTGAGGACCTGTGCCTCCGTGAGACGGTCGAGGCGGTAGCCGTCTTTCTTCCCTCCCGGCGGCGACAGCCTGAGTATGAGCTCATGGCGGGTATCCCCGCAAAGAGCAACAAAAGACCACATCTCCGATGATGCGCCGCCGGAGAGCGGCCGGAGGCCTTCAATGACCGCCGTTTCTCCCAGATGTTGCGAAGCCGCGCCGGAGAGTATGCGGGCAAGTTCTTCCTGTTTCATGATCTATTCCCATTCCTTTCCCGCCGGTTCGCCGTTGATGATCTGATCGAGATATTCCGACATGCCGTATCCGACCATGTCCTGATACCGGTATTCGGTCATTCCCTCGGTGATACGCGTCTCGAGCATTTCACCGGCCTTGTTCTTTCTCCGGTTGCGAAGCGGAATGAGCGACAGCACCTTTCCGTCGATGATGTATTCCCCGTCATCGGTATTGGCCTTCAACCGCAGGCCGGTCTGATAATAGTTCTTGTCCCAGTTCGTTTCCAGTTTTACTTCCTTGAAGGGAGCATACCGGTCCTTGTCAAGCATGATCCCCATCATCTGGTGATTTCCGTCCTTTTTCCCCATGATCATGAACATGAAACCCAGGTCGGGGCCGAAGTTCATAGGCAGCCACCGGTACCAGTGGATGTTCTGCCAGTACCGGGGACCCCATGAGTGGTCCCGCAGGCCGAAGCCGTCTATGTTCCACTCCCGGTCCTGGACGCGGATGGTACCGGTACCGCTCAGGTGTTGCTCGTAGTGTGCTTTGGCAAAGGCTTCCTCCGGGCGTTCCACAAAAGCAGTCCCGTCCTTATTGACCATCTCGCCGCCGAAAACCGGCCCGAGCCCCTGAAAATCAAGTGCGACCGAGCAGTCGACAATGGGATTTTCCGTAAAGGCCTTCGCCGGGTTTGCCAGGTCATGAGGGTTTTTCATAAGACAGACCTGGCCGTTATAAGTGACCCGCAGGCGCTTCAGCGGTTCCACGATTTCGAATTTCAAGCCCGCCGCATCAAGGGCGTCATTCGATGAAATTTCGGGGCGGCTGAAGATAAACCCGACACTTCCGTCGGGAAGATACAGACAGCAGGACACCTCGGCCTTTCCCTCATTCGGGCGGTTGCCCACGCGAAACCAGCCGCCCATGACCTGCTTGAAGTCGAATATGTTGATATACATGCTCTCGTTGAAATTCTTCGCATCATCGACGGGGTGATTGTATTCATCTTCCGGCGCAATCCTGAATGACATGGTATCGAGCATATTTTTCATGAAATATCTGCCTCCCTTTCTTTCATATATTCGTCCCGTAACATAAATCGCATGACCTTACCAAGTTCAAATCGCCGCGGGAGCTGATCGATGTACCAGATCGCCGACGGTGCCTTGTAGCTTGCCAGTTGTTCCTTGCAGAACCCGATGAGTTCTTCCTCAGGGGCCGTTTCAGCCGTTTCCCCCGGTGCCAGGACGACGGCCGCAATCACGCGGGATCCCCACGCGGGGTCGGGAACACCGAAGACGGCTGATTCCGTAACTTTGGGATGCTGGTTGATCCTGCGTTCGACTTCAACGGGGAATATGTTCTCCCCGCCGCGGTTGATCATGTCCTTCGCTCGGTCGGCGAAGTACACATATCCGTCTTCGTCCATCCATCCGGCATCACCGGTATGGAACCAGCCGTTTTTGTCAAAGGCCTTTGCTGTTGCCTCGGGATTCCGCCAGTAGCCGGGGGTTACTTTCTCGCCTCGTGAAACGATCTCTCCCACCTCGCCGGTAGCCACTTCTTTGCCGAAAGGATCTAAAATTGTACTCTCGATCCCATAACGGAGGGGACGGCCTATGCCCTTCAACCGGGCGATCTTTTTCTTGACTTCTTCGTCGGAACCCGTCAGATCGTGGTCTTCGGGGAGCTTGGCTATATTGATGCACAGCTCCGTCGAACCAAAGGCATCCATATATTTGATACCCGGGGGAAATTTTTTCAGGATATCTAGGAGAAGGTCAGGAGCCATCGGCATCGCGCCATAGAAGACAAAGCGCAGGTTGCTGAGGTCGTACTTCCCAAAGGAGGGATCGTGGATGATGAAAAAGAACATGATCGGTACCAGGTAACACATGCTGACCCGCTCACGTTCCACGGTCTGCATGAACGCTTCCGGCACAAAATCCGTTGAGACAACGATGGTGTAGCCGTATTTCATGCCCACATAGAGTATTCCGATACCTGCAATATGATACACGGGAATAATCATCATGACAACGTGATAGCCCAGATCGGGAGGTACCGTGTCATCGATGAGGTCTCCCAGTTCACCGTAAATATTCGTCATGAGCTGCCGGTGGGTGGCGATAGAACCTTTGGGAAGGCCCGTAGTTCCACTAGTGAAGCATATTGCCACAATATCGTCCAGGATCAAATCCGGCATTTCAGGTTCATCTCCCGTCTCCCGGGAGAGCGTTGTTTCATAATCGACCGCCCATTCGGGGCAGTCGCCATCACCGGTACACAGATAGTTTGTTACTCCCAGTTGATAGGAAAGAGTGGGCTCGAAAATTGGTATATACCGTTTTTCCAGTATCAGCGTTTTTGCCCCTGATTCATTCAGGATGAAAAGCGCCTCGGGACTTTTCAAACGGAAGTTCATGGGGACACATATTGCGCCGAGTTTCAGGATCGCCAGGTACTGCTCCAGGTATTGCCAGCAGTTGTTCTGGAATATGGCGACGCGATCTCCCTTGCCCACCCCCAGACCTGCGAGATAATGTACCAACTGGTTTGCCCGCTTGTTAACCTCCCCAAAAGTCTTTTTGACGCTTCCGTTGTCGGTAACGACGGCCGTTCTGTCGGGATAATTATTAATGGTTTCAGTAATGTATTCGAGCAGATTGTTTTTCTCAAATGTTATCGGTACATACTCTGACATGTTGCTTCCTCCTTTGAATGGTATTTTGTGTCGGTATCGTTTGACGTACCGCGTTAGTCTCCCGCAAGGAGCCGCCGTGGATTATCGATCAGCATGGTATTGATCTGGTCGTCGCTGACGGCCGCCTTCTTAAGTGCCGGGATGATATCCTTGAATATGTGTGTGATATGGTAGTTCGGCATGACAAGGCCTATAATGTCAGAAACGCCCTGTCTGCCGAGCCAGTAATTGACGAAATCATGGGAAATCATGATCTTGTCGGCGTAGCCGAGGCCGAGAAGGCCGATGAGACAGGCGATCCTGCGGGAATCTGGCGGCGTTCCGCCCACGCCTTCAACACCGAAACGATCAAATCCGATAGAGACGCCCTTTTCAAGGACCCGAAGCAAGTAGTCGATATCCGTCGATCCGCCGATGTGGCCGATCATGATCCGTTTCGGGTCGGCCCCTTCGGCGATAAGCAGATCGGCCTGCTCGGGACCGAGTTTCCCCTCCTGGGTATGGGTGATAATGGGGATCCCGTCCTCTTTTGAAACCCGTGCGGCTGCCTTGAAGAACATCGTTTCATAATCCGTGATCGCTTCCTTGCTGGACGCGACCTTGAAGACGGCGGGCTTGATACCGGTATCCCCGACGCCCTTCGTCACTTCCGTCTTGAACATCTCGTAGACCTGTTCCGTTCCGTCACCAAGCTGGCTTCGAAGCTTGAAATAGGGCGGGGCTCCTTCTCCCTCGAAGTAGTATCCGCTGGAACAGAGAACGGTAAGGCCGCTCTTTTCAGAGATCTCCCTGAGCAGTTTCACGTCCCTGCCGCATTCGTTCGGTGTGGCGTCAACGATGGTCTTCACGCCCTGCTCCTTCACCGCCTCGGCCATCTTCAGACCGGCCTCCATACAGGCATCACGGTCAAAAGGGCCCAGCGTGGCGTCGCCCTGCCAGCCGGGAAATCCAAAGAGAAAATGCTCGTGTATCAGGGTCATGCCTAACTTCTTGGAAGGCACTGATCCCGAAACGGTGTTGATATTCATGGCCGTCCCTCCTTAAACGTATATTTGTGTGGTTCTGCATGGGTCGGTTTCCAGGGAGCAACATGCGTGCCATGAATGTCGCCCGGAGTGGCTTTACCTCAATATATTGATATTACTAGATATCGGCCAGATCGGTGCGCCAGCGCACCGCAGTCCTTCTTGCCGGGCTGTTGCGCCTGAATAAGACACTCTGTCCCATCGTGTTTCAGCTTGTGCCGGTTGAAGAAAAGCCGGGAGGCTTTACCGGGGACATCCAAGATTCCCTGCAAAGGGGGAAGAAAAGGGAGGACATACCCTTTCTATCGGCCAACAATTTCTTGACATGCACAGATACATCCTGTAAAAATACCTAAATTAATTTAATGATATTCAACATGGTTACATTACCTTAGAAGGGGTAGACTATGAAAAATGCACTTTCTTGGAAAAAGGGATTTCTTGTATTCGGTCTGATCGTTCTGTCAATGCTGTTCATCCTCGGATGCAGCGATGATAACAAGACGATCCGGATTCCCGATGATAATGACGAGCAAAACACATACTACCCCGGAAAGGCCGAGATCGTGACAGCTGACACGATCGCGTGGGGTGCTGTGAACCCGACGGTTGTTATTACGGCAATAGACTTCCAGTTTGATGTGAACATCACGGCTGCTGACCTGCAGGTGGACCCGGGGACGACGAATCTGCAATTGTTCCAGGTCACCTGGTTGAACGCGACGCAGATACGGGTGGCATTAACGGGAACGGCGGCCTACGGAGAGGTGCTGATCGAGGCTGATACATATGACACCGATACGCTGTCCATTGTCATCCCTCCCCACATAACATCGGCGGATACGATCCCCTGTGATGCCGTCGATCCGGCCGTTACCGTCACCGTGGACGACGGACTGGACTTTCAGGCCGGTATCACGGTCGGTGATATGACGGTGGATACGGGGACCACGGGTTTGACCTTCGATTCCGTTATCTATGTGAATGCGACGGAAATAACCATCGTGTTCACGGGAACGGCAGAGGGTGGACGGGTTTCGATCCAGGCGAACGGGTCGGCCTTCGTGGCGGATGATGAAGAAGAAGACGACAGTAACATCCTGGTGTTTGGTGTCTGTGACCCCGTTGACCCCTGGGCCACGATCGCGACCGCGGACAATTGGCTCACGAACAATCCTTACTTTGACAAACACGATGGCGGGTGGGTCTACTCGCCCCGCGAAGACGTCCTGTACGCCTTTTACGGCAACGATGCGGGAACCACAGGAAGAAACCTCTATCGCATCGACCACATCGGGCAGACGTTCACCCTCGCGACGGTCCTGACCTACGGCCGCCACGGGTCGCATCCGGTGATCGACGACACCGGCACGTACATCTACCTGCCCCCATCGCAGCAGACCAACGTTCTCGAGCGTTACAACACGGTGACGTTCACCCTGGAAACCCTCGCGGGGGCACCCGCGAACGGCACCTTCGCCCATGGGGCGTGGAAGAACGGTAAGCTCTGGATCGTGCTCAACAACAACCAGCTTTACAATTACGATCCCGCATCCAACACATGGACCGGTGTGCACGGGTTCAGCAGTTGGGCCAATGTGGCATCTTCGGGTCCGGCGTCCGATCTCGTCTATGTCATTGTCGTGGGCGGGGCTCTTTACTCGCACAATACCGTCACTGACACAACCACCATTCTTGCGTCTCATCCCTATGGCTTCAGCCTCGGCGGCAACGGCCAGTTCGTCTGGTTCGGCACCACCATCGGTTACCTCTATGCCATGGGCGGCTGCAGCGGCACCCCTGCCATGTACGATATCGGTGCCAATACCTGGCATGCCATGGCAGACCCGAAGCCGAACTCGAACTGTGTCGGCCACGCGACCTACGATACCCTGCGACAGCGTCTGTATGTGGCGCATGGGAACAGCAGTGCTTTCTACTACCAGTATTAGTGCCTGGTTCAAGGGGACGCCCTGGAGGCGTTCCCTCGACCTTTCATAAGACAATCTCGTGCGGGCCGGTTCATTATAATACCGGCCCGCCGCTGTTTCTGGTCGTTTTTCGAAATTATAACCGGAAAGAACGATAAAAAAAGGGGTTACGGCATTAATGCCGCAGCCCCTTTATTTTACTGGTGGGTCAGGGCAGAATCGAACTGCCGACACCTGGATTTTCAGTCCAGTGCTCTACCGACTGAGCTACCGACCCGGGATGCTGTTTCAAAGAGGGTTAGACTACTATCCAATCTTTCAGTCTTTGTCAAGAATTTTTGAGGAACAGCGGGACGACCATTCACGGCTCTTCTCTGTCCCCTGAACCGGCGGTTTCCGGTTCTTCCATGACCGGTGGAAGGCGCTGCGGATAGATATCGCGCGGGGGCGGCCCGGTTCTCACCGGTGTGCCGAGCCGTGTTCGCACGACCACTGTTGCCGCGAGCTTGTCATGCCAGCCCTGTTTTCTGGCGTCCAGGGCGATCCAGAAGAACCCGAGGTAGAATATCACCTCCGACAGGAGATATCCCACCCAGCGAAGAAATCCCAGGCCGAGGGTGACCGGTTCTCCCGAAAGGGGCACCACCCTGAGCCCGAAGAGCTTCTTTCCCGGCGTCTGTCCCGTGGTTCCGTGAAAGTAGGTGAAGTAGAGCATGTCCAGTACGATGCTGGTGCCGGAGAACGATATGAGTACCGGTGACGCGAAGACAGCCGGCGTCAGGGAGAAGGCGCTGAGGTGAATGAGAATGAGCCCGGCCGCCGTCACGGATAGTGCGAGAATAGTGATGATGAGTTTGTCGGTCATGTATGCCGCGGCCCGCCGCCAGAAACCGCCGTAGATGGGATCCGTCATGGCTGACAGCCGCTTTCCGGCGGATCGAACCCGCCTCGCTCGTACTGGACGATCGAGATGATCGTGAGAGGGCTTGTTTCGGTTCTGAGGATGGCGTCGCCCAGGGTGACGGGAATGCATCCCCCTTGTCGCGCCGTTTCCACCTCGTTCTCCGAAAACCCGCCTTCGGGACCGACGATGAGATCGAGCCGGGACCTGTGCCGGTATCGCTCGTCGGTAAGGATACCCCTGATGCTTTGTCTGCGTTCATGTTCCCAGAATATCAGGCGAAGCGTGTCCTCCCCCGGTGCTTCGAGAAGTTCGTCGAAGGAAACGACCTCCGTTACCTCCGGTACCGTGGCCCGGCCGCACTGGCGGGCGGCTTCACGGGCGATCTTCCGCCATCGGTCCGCGCGGGCGTGTTTCTTCTCCTCGGTGAGGCGGGGGACCGACCGTGATGAAATGAAGGGGATTATCCGGTTCACGCCCAGTTCCGTCGTTTTCTGGACGATCAGATCCATCTTGGCGCCTTTTGGGAGCGACTGGGCGAGGGTGATCGAGCAGGCCGGCGGGGGCGTCCGTTCCTCACCGGTGATCAGAAGGGTGGCGGTGCCTGCCGAGACAGCTTCTATGCGGGCCGTGAATTCCCGGCCCCGGCCGTCAAAGAGGATGACCGTCGCGCCCGGCCTGAGCCTGAGCACCTGCCTGATATACCGGAAATCCGCACCCCCGAGAGTTACCGTCGTATCTTTGTCCGGCGGGAAGGGGTGATAGATCCTTGGGATCGTCAATCGGTCGTGCTCCTTTTGTGAAAGACGTAACAGACCCACTCACGCTCGGTGCCGATGTCATGAATATCGAGGTCTTCCGTGCGGAAGGTCTCTTCGATGGAATCCCGGTCCTGGTCGATGATCCCCGAAGCGATAAAGTAGCCGCCGTCTGAGATCATGCGGATCAGCGCGGCGTGATAGGTGGTGAGGGTGGCCGCCGTCAGGTTGGCGACGATCAGGTCGAACACCCTGTCGCAGGTTTCAACATCCTGGTTGATGACGGTGACGCGGTCGCCGACACCGTTGATCGCCACGTTTTTTGAGGCAATGTCCACGGCGCGGGGATCGATATCGATAGCGGTCACTTTCTCGGCGCCCAGCTTGGCGCAGCAGATGGCGAGGATTCCCGTGCCGGTGCCGATGTCAAGGGCGTTCCAGCTCCCATGCATCCGGTCCTTCGTGATGATCTCCTCGAGGGCCATGATGCACATGCGTGTTGAGGGGTGTTGACCCGTGCCGAATGCCATGCCGGGGTCTATATCGACGACGATGTCCCGCCCCGCCGGCGCATACCGCTCCCAGGTAGGTTTGATGACGATCCCCCTGCTGACCCGAAGCGGTTTAAAGAATTTTTTCCATTGTTCCTCCCAGCCGGGGTCAACGACGGTAACCGTCGTAAAGGCCGGTTTTTCGAGAGCAGGGAAGAGTTCCGACAGGCTGTCGATATATCGCTGAAGCAGGATGATCTTTTCCTTCGACTCCTGAACCGCGGGGAGGTATGCCTTCAGTTCATCGCGGCCGGCAATGCTCTCCTCCTGTTCGAAAGCGTCGGATTCTCCCTCTTCCTGTATGATCCCGAGGGTGTTCATCTCGATGAGAAAATTGGAAAGGGCATCGCTCAGTTCCGGCGGCGATGAAAGGGTGATCTCGATCCATTGTTCCTTCGCTTCGGGCATAGCCTGTCTCCTCTGAGGACATGGTGCTGTTGATGGGTTCCGCCTGATACCCCCGCGGACATCGCGGTGTTCTCCGGCACCGGGGACCCCGGGACCGTCCGGTCGGCCATGCATGCTCGGAAGGTCCGATGAACGACCGTTCTCAGACTAATAACCTCTTTTTGAAGAGATTTCAAGTATCTTGAATTTTTATGTTCTTCGTGATAAAAAACTTTCCTTTATCTGAAGTGTTATGGATCACTCCCGGTCCGGAGCGGTGCCCGGAAAGTGAGCGTGTGAACGGGACCGGGATCCCCATAGGTGACACGGTGAAATATTACCCTGTTTACTTGAATATTCTCGATCGATCCTGTGTCGTTGTCGGCGGAGGCGGTGTTGCAGAAAGAAAGGTAGCACGCCTTCTTGAAAGCGGGGCGCGGGTAACGGTCGTGAGCCGCACGCTGACGGCACGGCTGGATGGTATCAGGAGGGAGAACGGGATCGTCCATATCGATGATGAGTACCGGAAGGAATATCTGACAGGCGCCCGCCTCGTCATCGGTGCCACCGACGACCCGGTGGTGAACGGTCTCCTTTTCCGGGATTGCCGGGAGTTGGGGATTCCCGTCAACATAGTCGACGACCCCCTTCGGTGCGATTTTATACTTCCCGCCGTCGCCGAGCAGGGAGACCTTTCCATCGCCGTTTCGACGGCCGGGAAAAGCCCCCTTCTCGCCCGTCGTCTCCGGGAGGAGCTGGAGGAACGGTACGGCCCCGAGTATGCCGTTCTCCTGAAGATAATGGGAGACCTGCGGGAACGGATCATCGCCCGCGGCGGAGGCTCCGGCGATAACCGGGAGATATTCGAGAGGGTTCTGGATTCGCCGGTACTCGAGCATATACGGAACGGCGCCTGGGAAGAGGTGCGCAGGATCATCCGGGAAACGACGGGTGAGGAGGTCGATGTGGGAGGGGATTAGCGGATTACGGATTAGGGATTACGGATTAGGGATTACGGATTAATGTTCCCGAATCCCGAATAACGAATCCCGATTCACCAATCCCGGATCCCGCACTCAGGCACTCAGGCACTTGGTTTTTTAACTATGGAAAGCCTTTTATTCAAGACCGCCCTTTTGCTGTACGCGCTTAGTACCGTGGGATATATGGTATCCCTGCTCATGAAACGTGTGCTGGCGGCGAAGGTCTCGACATGGGTCCTTTGCGCGGCCTTTGCCGTGCATTCGGTTTATATTGTCTTCCGCTGGGTTGCGGCGGGATACAATCCCGCCGTCAACCTCTATGAGGCCCTCTCGTTCAGTGCCTGGGCGATAGCCGGCGTCTACCTCCTGTCCCAGGTCAAGACAAAGACGCGGGTGCTCGGGGCGTTCGTTTCCCCCATCGTCCTCGTCCTTGCCATCACGGCACTGCCCCGTGCGGCCGGCGACCTGGCGATCCCGGCAATGCTTCGGAGCACCTGGGTTTCTGCTCATGTTGCGTCGATCCTTATCGCCGGTGCCCTGCTCGCCCTGGCCTGCATCGCGGGTATAGCGTATCTGGTTCAGGACAATCTGCTGAAAAAGAAGCGGGGGTATGGTTTTATCAGGCTGCTTCCGCCACTTCGGGACCTTGACCGGATAAATCATGTCTCCATCGTTGCGGGATTCTTCCTTTTGACCTTCGGTGTCGTGGCCGGTTCCGTCTGGGCCGGAACGGTCTGGGGAAGTCGATGGTACTGGGATCCGAAACAGGTGTGCACGCTGATTTCCTGGTTTCTCTATGCCGTTCTGCTCCACCAGCGGCTCGCCATCGGCTGGAAGGGAAGGAAGGCGGCCCTGCTGTCGATCATCGCTTTTGGTATTCTCCTCTTTGCCTTCGTCGGCGTGAATATCTTTTTTGTGACGGTTCATCATTTTGCATAAGAACATGAACATAGTGCTCATCGGCATGAACCACCGGACGGCCCCCGTGGAGATACGGGAACTCCTGGCGATTTCCTGCGAGGATGACATAAAGACCATCGATATGCTCAAAAGCGTTCCAACGGTGCTGGAAGCGCTCTACCTGTCAACCTGCAACCGCATCGAGGTCGTCGCCCATGTGCGGGATATGGACGATGCTCTGAAAAACCTGAAGGAATTTGTCTTTTCTCACGGAAACCTGCCCCGCCGGGAACTCGAGAGATGCCTGTACGTCTATCGGAATGAGGATGCGGCGCGGCACCTGTTCCGGGTCGCCGCGAGCCTCGATTCGATGGTGATGGGGGAACCGCAGATACTGGGGCAGGTGAAGGACGCTTATCGGCGAAGTGTCGAACGGGACGCGTCAGGTGTCATATTGAACCGCCTTCTTCACCACGCGTTCCGCACCGCCAAGCGGGTGAGGACGGAAACGGCCGTTGCCGGGAATGCCGTTTCCGTCAGTTACGCGGCCGTGGAACTTGCCAAGCGGATATTCGGCAGCCTGAACAACAAAACGGCCCTCCTCGTCGGGGCCGGAGACATGGCGGAACTGTCGGCGCGGCATCTTATGAACAACGGTGTGGGGAAGGTCATTGTAGCGAACAGGACCTACGAACGGGCCTGTTCCCTGGCCGGTGAATTCCAGGGAGAGGCGATCGATCTCGATCACCTGGTGGACGGCCTCGGCAGGGCGGATATCATTATCAGTTCGACGGGTTCTCCCGGATATGTTATTCAGGAACACATGATCGAGTCCGCCCTCCGCCGGCGGAAGAACCGGCTCCTTTTCCTCATGGATATCGCCGTGCCCCGTGATATCGAGCCCTCCGTGGGGCGTATCGATAATGTCTATCTCTACAATATCGACAATCTCCAGGAAGTGGTGGACCGGAACATGCGGGGACGTCTGAAAGAGGCCGAAAAAGCGGAGGCCATCATCGATGAGGAAGTGGAGGGTTTTTCCCGCTGGGCCCGGAGTCTCGAGGTGGTGCCGACCATCGTGGACCTGCGGGGGAAGGTGGACGGGATCATAGCCGGCGAGATGGAGCGGGCCGGTCCCTGGATAAAGGGCCTCCACGCCCGGGATAGAGAGAACGTGGATGCCCTGGTCAGGGCGATCATCAACAAGGTCCTTCATGACCCTGTCACGGGGCTGAAGGAAGAGAGCGAGAACGGCGGCGCGCATTCCTACGTTGCGGCGATGAAACGACTTTTCAGGCTCGAGAACGGCGACGACAAATGAACCTTGAAGGAGAGATCAGGATCGGTACACGGGGCAGTGAACTGGCGCTGGTGCAGGCGCGTCTCGTGGCCGAGAGGATACGGAAGCGATATCCGGAACGTCCCGTGGAGATAGTCCCCATCAGGACACGCGGGGACCGGATGCAGGATATCGCGCTGGTGCAGATCGGCGGGAAAGGGGTCTTTGTCAAGGAGATCGAGGAAACCTTGCTGCGGTGTGAGATATCGATCGCCGTCCACAGCATGAAGGACGTCCCCGTCGACCTTCCCGCGGGTCTCGAGATCAGCGTCGTGCCGGAGCGGGAGGACCCCCGTGACGTCCTCATCGCGCGGGGGAAAAGGAAGCTCGAGGAGCTTCCACGGGGTGCCCGTATCGGAACGGGATCGCTTCGCCGGAAGATGCAGCTCCTGAACCTCCTGTCCGATATCGAGGTCGTTCCGATACGGGGGAATCTCGGTACCCGGATAGGGAAGATGGAAACGGAGGGATTGGACGGCATCATCGCCGCCGCCGCCGGCATGAGGCGGATGGGATGGGTGCGCGAGGTATCCCAGTTCATCCCGACGGAGATCATGCTGCCCGCGGCGTGCCAGGGGGTTATCGGGATCGAGGTCAGGAGTGATGACGAAACGATGAAAGAAGCCGTTTCCTTCCTGAATCACCCCGAGACGTCCATGGCGGTATCAGCGGAACGGGCCTTTTTGCGGCGCCTCGGCGGCGGCTGCCAGGTCCCGATCGCCTGCATGGCGAAGAGGGAGCGAGACACCCTGATCATCAGAGGTGCCGTGGGGAACACGACGGGAAGGATCATCATAGCCGATGAGGTGCGGGGAGACTGTCGCGAGGCCGAACATCTGGGCATTGAACTGGCCGAGATCATTCTGTCCCGGGGCGGGAAAGCCGTGCTGGAATCGGTGTACGGAAGTGAGAGCTGACATGACGGGGAAAGGATGTTTGTTCATCATCGGCGCCGGACCGGGTGATCCGGGCCTGATCACCGTTAAAGGTCTGGAATGCCTGAAAAGGGCCGATGTCGTCGTCTATGATTACCTCGTCGGGGAAGCCCTTCTGCGGCATGTCCGAAAAGACGCCCGGCTGATCTATGTGGGGAAAAAAGGAGGGCACCACACGGTTTCCCAGGATGAGCTGAACCGTATCCTTGTTCGGGAAGCGTCGACGGGAGCCGTTGTCGCCCGCCTCAAGGGAGGTGATCCCTTCATATTCGGACGGGGCGGCGAGGAGGCGGAGGTCCTTGCCGGCGCGGGGATCCCCTTTGAGGTGATCCCCGGTGTCACCTCGGCGATCGCCGTTCCCGCCTATGCGGGCATTCCGCTCACCCACCGCGAATTCACATCCACCGTGGCTTTCGTGACGGGGCACGAGGACCCTGAAAAAAGTGAGAGCCGCATCGATTGGGACAAGCTCGCCACGATCGAAACACTGGTGTTTCTCATGGGGGTGAAGAACCTGAGCCAGATCGCGGATAACCTCATGTGGAGGGGCAGGGACCCTGAAACGCCCGCGGCGCTTGTCAGGTGGGGTACGACGCCCGATCAGGAGACCCTGGTGGGGACCCTCGGTAATATCGCCCGGCGGGCCGATGCGGCCGGCATGACCCCTCCCGCCATCCTTGTCGTCGGTGAGGTGGTGGGCCTGCGGGACCGCCTGAACTGGTTCGAGACAAAACCGCTGTTCGGCAAGGGGGTCTTGATAACCCGGCCCGAGGAGCAATCGGGGGAACTGGTGGAACTTCTTTCGCGAGCCGGTGCACGGGTGATATCGTTCCCGACGATCGGCATCGTGCCGCCGGAAAACTACGATGCCCTGGACCGGTCGATAGAACATATCGAGGAGTACCAGTGGATCATTTTCACCAGCGCGAACGGGGTCCGGTCCTTTCTCCTGAGATTGATGGAAAAGGGCGGGGACGTTCGAGACCTCAAAGGTATCAGGTTCTGCGCCATCGGTCCCGCGACGGCGAGGATGCTCGAGGAACGCGGAATATCCGTCGATGCCGTTCCTGGAGAGTACCTGTCGGAAGGTGTCGTGGAAGTGCTGAAAACATATGATATGAAAGGAACACGGGTACTGCTGCCGCGGGCGGAACGGGCGCGGGACGTGATTCCCGAGGGACTCGCCGGAATGGGTGCGACGGTCGATGTGGTGACGGCATACCGGACCGTCAGTTCCGGCCGTGACGGGGCCGAATTGGCGGGCCTGCTTGAAGAGGGCCGGATCGACGTCATCACCTTTACAAGCCCGTCAACGGTGAAACACTTTATGGAAATTCTGGGTAATGTTTCGGTCCTGCCCGGATCCACCAGGATCGCCTGTATCGGTCCCGTGACAAAGAGCGCCGCCGAGAAGGCGGGCCTGACCGTCGATATCATGCAGGGTCCCTATGTGATAGAGGGGCTGGTGGAAGCAATGGTGAGGTATTTTGAAAAGGGGGATTAGGGGATTACGGATTACGGAATAGGGGATTACGGATTACGGATTAGTGTTACCGAATCCCGAATAACGAGTCCCGTTTCCCGAATTTACTGAATGGAGTTTTTTTGTGATCGGTATTTCTAAATTATA
The DNA here is from genome assembly GCA_016933965.1 of Deltaproteobacteria bacterium. Classification (NCBI taxonomy): domain Bacteria; kingdom Pseudomonadati; phylum Myxococcota; class Myxococcia; species Deltaproteobacteria bacterium. The sequence continues at coordinate 55,913 of JAFGTS010000055.1, forward strand.
CTGCGGGGCGGTCGAGCCGTCCGATGTTCTTCGCTACGGCGGTGAATCATCGGAGCTGCCGTCGCACCTGCTTCAATTTTCCCGCGATAAGCGGCCCGTGGTGGTCTGGAACGTGACGAGGCGGTGCAATCTCAAATGCCTTCATTGCTATTCAAGCTCGCAGAACCTGCGCTATGAGGACGAGATGACCACCGATGAGGGGAAAGCGTTCCTTGATGACCTCGCCTCCTTCGGGTGTCCCGTGGTGCTGTTTTCCGGCGGGGAACCCCTGATGAGGCGGGACCTTCCCGACCTGATAAGCCATGCCGTCGGCCGGGGCATGCGGGCCGTCATCTCTACGAACGGTACCCTGATCACGGAAGAACGGGCGGATGTCTTCAGCCGCCTGGGACTTTCCTACGTCGGTGTCAGCCTTGACGGGATCGGTGAGGTGAACGACCGCTTCCGGGGTGTGCCGGGTGCCTTCGACGCGGCGCTCGGGGCCATCAGGACCTGTATCGCCAGGGGGATCAAGGTCGGCATCCGGTTTACCATAACAAGAAGGAACGCCGCCGAGATACCGGCCATCTTCGATCTTGTCGAGAAAGAGAACATCCCCCGGGTATGTTTTTATCACCTGGTCTATTCGGGGCGGGCCTCCGAACTTGTCTCGGAGGACCTTTCTCACGATGAGACCAGGCGGGTCGTGGACCTGATCATGGACCGGACCCGGGACCTTTTCGACCGCGGACGTCCGACGGAGGTCCTGACCGTTGATAACCACGCCGACGGTCCCTATCTCTATCTGCGGCTTCTGCGCGAGGATCCCCGCCGTGCCGCCGAGGTTCTCGAGTTGCTGAAGATGAACGAGGGAAATAATTCCGGTCGCGGCATCGGGTGTGTGAGCTGGGACGGGGAGGTCCACGCGGATCAGTTCTGGAGGAACATATCCTTCGGGAATGTGCGGAATCGCGCCTTCAGCGAGATATGGCAGGACGGGAGCAATGAATTGATGGCACAGCTGAAGAACAAGAAAGAGTATGTGACGGGAAGATGCGCGCGGTGTCGCTGGCTCGCTGTCTGCGGGGGGAACTTCAGGGCCCGCGCCGAAGCGGTGACGGGAGATATCTGGGCGCCCGACCCGGCCTGTTACCTGACCGATGAAGAGATAGGCGTGTGACCAGAGATGGTCACTATATGACAATGGACACAGGCTGTTGCCACGAGATGAATCCCTTTTTCGCTGGGCCCGAAACGTTTTTGATACATCTAAACGGCTTGCTTCAGGCGATCTCAAAACTCGCCTGCGGCTCAGACAGCTGAGATCGCTTATCTTACGCTTCGCCGAGATGTATGGCAAAAACGTTTCAATGGCCGCTTCAAAAGAGATTCATCTCGTGCGAACTCATCCAGAAAGTTTTGAAGGGTGAACCGGAAACAAAAAGAAGGAGCGGGAAGATGTACTACCCTGAATACCGGCCGCGAAGGCTGAGGAAAAACGAGAACCTGAGGAAAATGGTGCGGGAGACGGTGCTCTCCGTCGACGACCTTGTCTACCCACTCTTCGTCCGGCCCGGGAAGAAGATCAAAAAGCCCATCGCGTCGATGCCCGGCCATTTTCAGCTTTCCCCGGACAATCTTGTCAGGGAGGTGCGGTCCGCCCGCGACCTGGGAATTCCGGCGGTCCTGCTCTTCGGGATACCGGAAAGCAAGGATGAAGAGGGAACCGGCGCGTACGACCGGGAAGGCATCATCCAGCGCGCCGTGCGGGCGATAAAGAAGAAGGTTCCCGATATGCTGGTCATTACCGACGTTTGCCTCTGCGAATACACGAGTCACGGGCATTGCGGGATTCTCGACGGTGATGATGTGGACAACGATGCCACGCTCGAGATCCTGGCCGAGACGGCCCTTTCCCAGGCCGAAGCGGGTGCCGACATGGTTGCCCCTTCAGCCATGATGGACGGGCAGGTCCTGGCCATCAGGGATATCCTTGACGAAGAGGGCTTCGAGCACATCCCTATCATGGCCTACGCGGCGAAGTATGCGTCCTGCTTTTACGGTCCCTTCCGAGAGGCCGCCGAGGGCGCCCCGCAGTTCGGCGACAGACGGACCTATCAGATGGACCCGTCGAACAGTGACGAGGCCATGCGGGAGATCATGCTCGACGTGGAGGAGGGGGCGGACATCATCATGGTGAAACCGGCGCTGCCCTATCTGGATATCATCCGCCGGGCGAAGCAGGAGTTCGATCTTCCCCTGGCCGCCTATAACGTGAGCGGTGAATTCGCCATGATCAAGGCCGCGGCGAAACTCGGCTGGCTTGACGGCGACCGGGCGATGATGGAATCATTGACCGCCATCAAGCGTGCCGGCGCCGACATCATCATAACCTACTTCGCGAAGGAAGCGGCGAAGCTTCTGAAAGCCTGAGAGACACCCACGGTCGAGAGACGAGGAACCATGTCCGAGAAACACGACAGATTGCTTCTTCCCGGAACCCTGCGTATGGTCGCCTGGGAAGTGACCCGCTCCTGCAACCTCTCCTGCCTTCATTGCCGTGCCTCGTCCGAGCACGGCCCCTATGCCGGGGAATTCACGACCGGGCAATGCCTGGCGCTCCTCGACGACATCGCCTCGGTGGGCAGCCCCGTGGTGATACTGACCGGTGGTGAACCCTATTTGCGGGGGGATATCTTCGAGATCGCCGCCTATGGCGACCGGGCGGGCCTGCGCATGGTCCTGGCCACGAACGGCACGCTGGTAACCGATGAGATCGCCCGCAGGACCCGTGAATCGGGGATACAGCGGATCAGCATCAGCCTCGACGGCCCCGACGCGGTCGGTCACGATTCCCTTCGCGGTGTCCCCGGCGCCTTTGAAGGCGCCCTGCAGGGCATCGAGGCGTTCAAGAGAGCGGGCGTGGAATTTCAGATCAATACGACCATTACGCGTCTCAACCTCCATCAGATCGACCGTATCCTTGAACGTTCGATAGAATTGGGCGCCGTGGCCCATCACATCTTTCTCCTTGTGCCGACCGGCAGGGCCCGCGATATGGCGGACCAGGAGATCTCGCCGGAATCCTACGAGGAGTGCCTGAACTGGTTCTATGAACAGGGTCGTTCCTGTCCCATTCAACTGAAGGCGACCTGCGCGCCGCAGTATTACCGGATCTATCATCAGAGGAAAAAGGAAGACGCCAACCTGATGAACAATGCCGCCGGGCCGCTCCATGCCATGACCCGGGGGTGCATGGGTGGGAGCTCTTTCTGCTTCATATCACACACGGGCCAGGTGCAGCCTTGCGGTTTTCTCGAACTGGACTGCGGCCAACTGACGAAACAGAGCTTCCGGGATATCTGGATCGGTTCGCCCATTTTTCAGGACCTTCGCGATCTTCGGAAATTGCGGGGGAAATGCGGCGACTGCGAATTTATCCGGGTCTGCGGCGGCTGCCGGGCACGGGCCTATGAAATGACGGGTGATTACCTGGCCGAGGAGCCATTCTGTGTTTATAAGCCGGCAAAAAGGTCCGTGACCACCCGCTGAAAGATGCCTTCGAAGATGCCGGCACGAAAGAACATGATGGATGAGATCGACAGAAAAATTCTGAACATGATCCAGGATGACTTTCCTCTGGAGGAAGAACCATTCCGGGTGATCGGGGAGCGGACGGGCATCGGGGAGGAGGAGGTTCTGGCGCGTCTCGGAAAGCTCAAAGAAAGCGGCGTTATCCGGCGCATCGGCGCCGTTTTCGATCCCCCGAAACTGGGGTTTGTCAGCACCCTCTGCGCCGCCCGGGTTCCTGACGACCGGCTGCCGGAATTCGTCGAGACCGTTAACTCATACCGTGAAGTGACCCACAACTACCGCCGGGACCATGAATACAACGTCTGGTTTACCCTCATTGCCCCCGACAGGGGTGATATTGACCGCATTATCAGGGAAATTCAGGAAAAAACGGGAATTACGGATATACTCGACATGCCCGCCCGGCGGACCTTCAAGATAAACGCGAAGTTCGACCTGTAGCCCGGCGCTGGATCATCATTTCAATATTCCATTCTTCTCCCATTGAGTTGCAGAAAAGGGTTCGAGGGTTCAAGGTCTCAAGGGTTCAGGGGTTATATCTTTTTGTGGTGTTCGTATCTATATCGAGCTTCCAATATGATACCCGTCTCTTATCGCGTCCTGGGCATTCCCTATGTGCCGTGCGTCACCGATCACATGCACAGGTACGCTCCCTTTTAACTCATTTTCAAGCGTGTTACAGGGTGTCATCCCGGTGGATACGACAATAATATCGATATCATTGAATTGTATATCCTCCCCCTTCCTCTCGGCGTATACGGTTTTCCCCTCAACCTTTTTTATGTAAGTGTAATCGCTGAAAACGGTCTCCTTTTCCCGCATGATCTTGAGGGAGAGATTCTTGGCGATCATTTCCATGTCCTCTCCAAAATCCGTTGTCCGTTTCACAATGGTTATCCTGTTGTTTCGCGGTATCAGGCCCGTCGCGATGTCCACGCCGATAAGGCCGCCGCCGATGATCATGATGTTCTTGCCTTCCGGTACGTTTTCCTCCAACAGTATGTCGGCCCAGTAAAATGTATCCAATCCCGGAATGTCCAATGCGGAGGGCATGGAACCGGTCGCTACTATTACCCCGTCATATCTGTCGATCAGATCCGATCTTGTTGCTTCTTTGGAGAGCACGGTGACGTTCGTTTCCTTTAATTTCTCTATGAAGTAGGGGACCAGTTTCCCCATCGATCTTTTGTGTGGGGTCAACGGAGCCAGGTTGAACTGTCCCCCCAGTGTATTCTTTTCGTACAGGTCAACATCGTGTCCTCTTTCCTTCAAAGTTATTGCGGCCTGCATCCCGGCCAGACCGCCGCCCGCGACGGCATACCGCTTCGGTTGTTCGGCTTTTTCAATAACAGCCGTTTCCTGCCCTACGCGCGGATTCACAAGACATTGAAGTCCCTGGCCTGATTTCACGCCTCCCAGGCACCCCTCGGCGCAGGCAAGGCATGGACGAACGATATCGTTCACCGACCCCTGATATTTTCCAATGAAGTCGGGATCGGCCACCAGGGCCCGACCGACGGCTATGTAATCCGTTGGAAATTCCGCTCGTATTTTGTTGATATCTTCAAAGGTATTGATCTGCCCGACGAATACGACGGGAATAGTTATCTGCTCTTTTATGGTACCCGCCATTTCCCATGTTTTTCCCTTGGGGACGAACATATGCTGGAAATACCAGGGTGGAGCGGAGCACACTGAACCCGCGGACACATGGATGGCACTGACCCCATTTTCTTCAAGTATCCTTGAAAAGGACGTCATCTCCGGCAGCTTGATTCCCAGGGGGATCATTTCGTCGCCGCTTATACGGGCAATGATGGGCAGATCAACCGCTTTTCGAACCGCTCGCAGGATCTCGAGCGGAAATCGGATCCTGTTCTCAAGATTTCCCCCGTATTTATCGGTTCTGTCGTTGACAAAGGGTGAAATGAATTGGGACAGGAGATAGCCGTGACCGAATTGCAGTTCTATTATGTCAAAATGTGCCTTCTCAGCCCGCAGGGCCGCATCTGCAAATAATTTTGCGGTGTGCTCAATGTCGTTTTTGTCCATGGGCCTTGGTATCGCTCCGCCGTTTTCGCATGCTTTATCGGTAGATGAGATGAAATAATTGCCGGGAATATTGGGATTTGCCATCCTTCCGGGGTGGTTCAGATGAGCTATGACCTTTGCGCCGGTTTCATGGATAGTAGAAACCAGTTCCTTCAGACCTTCGATCTTGTCGTCGTCATCTATTCCCAGTTGCGTGGGGATCTCGCGCAATCCTTTGTCCAGATACAGCGGCTCAACGGTAACGGCTCCCACATATCGACTCCTGGCGGCATAAAAAGCGATATGCTTGCGGTTCACCACGCCGCTTCCGTCACTGTATCCGACCTTTATCGGGGCGAATATAAATTCATTCTTGAGGTTCAACATGTTTACTCCTCCTTATTGATGAAGGCTTACCTCTGAAAAAAGGATTCAAGGGGCCAAGTGAAAAACCGGGGATGTGAAACAATTTGAATGTATTTTGTAACTCATGTCGATCATGCGTGGATACGAGTACCATAACAAAAGTATTTCCCTGAAAAACAATAACCCCTTGAAACCTTAAAACCTTGAACCCTCGACCCCTTGGCTCCTTGAACCCTCATTAAAAAACATCTTTGATCGCTAATACTGTTACATCAAGATGCATGCCAGCACGGTATCGAAGTGGCTCAAAAGACGTATCATTCTGATATTGCTTATATAATGTTGGGCAAATAAGGGGCGGAGGTGCAGGAATAGAATGTTCGCGAGGTATTTGGGTCGCATATATGCTTCCCGTATGCCAAATATAAGTTGCAAAAACGCGAGCCGTGCGCTCTGCGATCAGGTGTGTTAAACGGTGAGTACTTGACAAAACAAGGATCGAAAGTATATTAGTAAAGTCGAATATATAAAAATTCTAATATTGTGGTGATGTATGGATACCGTTGATCATGAAAGAATGTCCTCTTTTTTTAAGGCATTGGGCAATCCTACGCGGCTTAAGATAGTAATGGAGATCATGAAGGGCGAACGGTGTGTAAGTGATGTGGAAGGCCTCGTGAGTGCGAGACAATCAAATATTTCTCAGCACCTGGCGGTTTTGAAGGAATGCGATATCGTTGAATGTCGCAAAGTTGGAAACATGCGATGCTACTCTCTGAAACAGCCTGTTCTGGTAAAAACCATTCTGGATGTGCTGGAAAAAGAGGGTGAATAATACACGAAGGAGAAAAAAGAACATGCTACTTGATGACAAGACACGTCAGCAGATCAAGGCGAAATTCGATGCAGAGTTAACAAATGATGTTTACATCAGGCTGTTTTCAACCGGCCTGATCACGGCAGCGGGAGATGACAGCAAAGAGTATGTGGAGTTCACAAAGGAATTCTTGCGGGAGTTGACGGAGTTGAACGACAGGATCCATGTCGAGTTTGATGACATGTATGGAGAGGAGGCGAAAAAGAGGGATATCAGCGTTTCACCGTCGGTCATTATCGGGGACGGCAATGGGTGGTATCCGGTGCAGTACTTCGGGGCGCCCGCGGGATACGAGGCGAGTTCCTTCATAGAAGCCATCTCGATGATCTCGAACAGGGATAGCGGTCTCGACACATCATCAAAAGAGAAGCTGCGGAACATCGATAGAGACCTGCTTATAGAGACGTATGTCACGCCCGGCTGTCCCCATTGTCCCAGAGCGGTCGTGCTGTCAAATCAGATCGCGATCGAGTCAGGCGGGAAAATAGTTTCACGATGCGTAGAAGCTCAGGAGATGATGGACAGGGCACGGTTGTTCAATGTTTCATCAGTCCCCCAGCAGGTGATCAACGAAGAAAGAGGCTCTATTACTGTCGGTGTACAGCGGGAGAGCGCATTTGTAAATCAGGTGCTTGAATATGGGTCTTCCCGCGCGAAGGAGATACTGGAAAAAGAGGAAGAAGAGAGAAAAAGAAAGGAAACCCTGAACGATGTTCCTGATTCCCCGGTTGTTATAACCGACAACAATATTGACGAGGCGATCGCCAAGTATCCCTTTCTTGTCGTTGATTGCTGGGCGGAATGGTGTATGCCCTGCAAGATGATCGGTCCTGTTATCGAAAAACTTGCGGTGAGCCAGAAGGGCGCTGTCGTTTTCGGCAAACTTGATGTTGACGGCAATCCTGATTCTTCGGCCAGGTTCAATATCAGGTCGATACCGAACCTTCTTGTTTTTAGACATGGAGAGAAAGTGGGGGATATTATCGGTGCGATGCCGGAGGACGTGTTGTTGGAAAAGATCAACGCGTACAGATGAAGAAAAACGTTGGATCTAAGCGGGGGGCTGTAAATGAAGATCGTCATACCAAAAGAACGGTCGCCTGATGAACGGCGTGTTCCCATGATCCCGCCGGATGTGAAACAACTTGTGAAACTGGGTGCGCAGGTTGAAATTGAAAAGGGGATGGGGGAATCCGTTGGCTATGCTGATGATGAATACATGGCAGCGGGGGCAACGATCAGCGCGGATCGAAAGACGCTCCTGTCGTCCGCGGATGTCGTTGTGCGACTGCACAAACCGGCTGTTGATGAGATCAGCTGGTTGAAAAAAGGGAGTATCCACATCAGTTATCTTGACCCTTCTAATGAACCGGAGATCCTCGACAAATTCGTTTCGCGGGGGATCAGTGCAATTAGTATGGAGATGATCCCGAGGGTAACAAGGGCACAGAAGATGGATGTACTGAGCTCCCAGGCAAGCCTGGCCGGATACGTGGCCGTCATTATTGCCGCAGAGAGGTCCGGCAAGATATTCCCGATGATGATGACGCCGGCAGGGACCATCGCGCCTGTTCGTGTTTTTGTCATCGGCGTCGGTGTTGCCGGGCTGCAGGCGATCGCGACAGCAAAGCGCCTTGGAGCGAGGGTAGATGCCTTTGATACAAGACCCGTTGTAGAAGAACAGGTTAGATCTCTCGGAGCGAGGTTCGTAAAAATAGACCTTGGGGAGACCGGGGAGACAAAAGACGGATACGCAAAGGCCCTGACGGAAGAACAGATCGAGATGCAGCGTCGGGAAATGGCGAAACACTGTGCCATTGCGGATGTGGTGATAACGACCGCGCAGGTCTTCGGCAGAAAGGCACCGCTTATCGTCACACGGGAAATGATAACGGGGATGAAAAATGGAAGTATAATTATCGATCTTGCTGCGGAAAGCGGAGGAAATGTTGAGGGAACAATACCCGGAGAGGAGATCTGCCTGAACGGTGTGAAAATCATAGGGCTCAAAAACGCAGCAAATCAGGTCGCTCAGCATGCGAGTCAGATGTATTCCAGCAATATCCTCAGTTTCATCACCGAATTCTGGGATGACGAAACAAAGAGTCTCAAACCGGATCTGGATGATGAAATTATCAAGGGGTGCCTGGTTACCCACGAGAGCAAGATATTCAGTGAAGCACTGAAAAGGCATACGTAAAGGTGAGAATATGGATATGATCTTGTGTCGCAGTTCCTGCCTGATCTGCATGAGCATGGTGCTCATACTTGCCATATTTGTCGGATTTGAAATCATCTCCAAGGTGCCGGCAAAATTGCACACCCCTTTGATGTCCGGTTCCAATGCCATCTCGGGCATCACCCTTGTGGGTGCCATCGCGGCGGCAGGATCGGCAGAGAACAGCATAACGATACTGTTGGGTACCCTGGCCGTCATCTTTGCGACGATCAACGTGGTTGGTGGATACGTGGTCACTGACAGGATGCTTGAAATGTTCAGGAAGGATCCGGGGAAAGGGAGAAGAGAATGACCACGGATATTCTCGTGAATGTGGTTTACATTGTGGCCGCCGTTCTGTTCATCTTCGGCCTGAAGATGCTCACCTCGCCCGATACAGCGAGAAAAGGGAACCTGATCTCCGCGACCGGCATGTTTCTCGCTGTGGTAATGACCCTTCTGAGCGAGGGAGTTATCGATTACAAATGGATCGCGATAGGTATCGTTATTGGAAGTATCATCGGTGCTTTCTCCGCCCGGCTTGTTGCCATGACCCAGATGCCGCAGATGGTGGCGCTCTTTAACGGGTTCGGAGGCATTACGAGCCTTCTTGTGGGGTGGGCGGCGTATCATGTGATGATCACGCATGATCTCTTCATGATCACCACGATTTATCTCGCTGTATTGGTCGGTGGTGTGACCTTTTCAGGAAGCCTGGTCGCCTGGGGCAAGCTGGCAACATACATAAGTGGGAGGCCGATACTCTTTCCCGGCCAGACGATCATAAATCTGGCGCTTTTCATAGCTGTGCTCCTGGCGGGAGCGTTTTTGTTGATGAGTCCTTCAGTCGTTTATCCGTTATTTGTCGGGATCATCATTCTGTCATTTCTTCTGGGTGCCCTGGTGGTTATACCCATAGGCGGTGCCGATATGCCCGTGGTGATCTCACTCTTGAACAGTTATTCAGGGATCGCAGGGTGCGCGGCAGGTTTCGCGATCCAGAATAACATACTGATAATTGCCGGTGCCCTTGTGGGGGCGAGCGGGATCATATTGACCAATGTTATGTGTAAGGCAATGAATCGGTCGATCACCAATGTGCTTTTCGGTGGCTTCGGTGCTGCCGCAGCAAAAGGCCCTCTGGAAATTGAAGGCGATGTGAAGCCTATTTCAGCCGAGGATACATATTTTATTCTTGAAGCTGCGAACTCGGTCGTCTTTGTTCCCGGATATGGAATGGCAGTCGCGCAAGCGCAGCATTGCCTTCATGAATTGGAGGAAATTTTGGAGGAGAACGGAACAGATATCCGTTATGCCATTCATCCTGTTGCGGGGCGCATGCCGGGTCATATGAACGTGCTTCTCGCCGAGGCCAATGTTTCCTATGACAAACTTGTTGAAATGGATGACATTAACCGGACGATCGCAGACGTTGATGTCTGTGTTGTGATCGGTGCGAATGATGTCGTCAATCCGGCGGCGCGAGAAACCAAGGGCAGCCCGATATACGGTATGCCGATCATAAACGTTGATCAGGCAAAGACGGTCATCGTTTTAAAGCGTTCCATGGCGCCCGGCTTTGCGGGAATTGACAACAATCTGTTCTATAAGGAAAATACGCGTATGCTTTTTGGTGATGCAAAATCGAGTATTGATGCGATCATTTCGGAATTCAAGAAATGATACCGTACTTGAATGAGAGTACGAAGCCTGCTTTTCAACCGATCACGGGTCACATGGTTCTGAAATGAACGTCACGGATAATATCGGCATAGCCTTTCTCCTTCCACTGGCACACGAAAGCATCAGCGAATTAGGGACGGTACTGGTTTTTTTCGAATGCGAGCCTGTTTTATAACTACATGGTGATTCAGCGATCTATCGGCTCGTGTGCCTTGCGACCGTATACTTTTTCGTATGCCGCGCACCAGGGACAGAATCCGCGCTCGATATTCTTTACGAACCAGAAGGCGAGCCCCTTCTGCGTCCTCCTGGCGTGATTGCACACGGGGCATTCAACGCATCGTTGCGCCCGCTTCCTGTCCCGTTCCGTTATCGCCATTGCTGCCCTCCCTGATGGTTATTCACTGCATCCCCGGCCTGCCGGATCCACCCCTCGGGCCCGATCCGGAAGATTCGCTCCTCCAAGGTGCCTGCGGAGTTTCGTTATCACTTCGAGCGGGATGCCGGAGGTTTCCTGACACCCAGGAGAATATCGGACGGTATTTGATGGTCGTGCCTGTAATCTCCCCGTTCGATCATCATACGTGCCCCCGCCGGGCAGGTGGTGACACAAAGCCCGCACCCCATGCACTTCGCGTAGTTTACGTCCACCCGGCCGTCGTTTTCAAAGTTCACGCCGAAAATGCAGCGTTTGATGCAGCGGCCGCACTTCTCGGGACCGAGACAAAGCTGTCTGTTGTGGGCGACGATCTCCGGTCCGGGGAAGAGTATCTGCCCGGTGTACAGATATACCCTGGTCGGAGCACAGATCCGGTTTTCACAGTTGCAGATGACAAAGGCCCACTTCCCGGAACGCATGCAGAAGTCGATGACATGGACCAATCCGGCGTCTTCGCATTCTTTCAGGAGCTTTTTCCCTTCCTCCGCCGATATGAGTTCGTAGCCGATGTTCAGGTTGTAGTAAATGTCGGCACCATAAAGGATGACCATGTCCTTCTTGACGGGTTCTTCCCATCTGTTCAATGCCCGCTGGCATACGCAGGGACCCACGGCGAGACGGGCTCCCCGGGGACCCTCCATCTGGAGAACGAAGTCGACCATGCGACCCGCCGCCGCTGTCGTCACAACTATGCCGTGAGGGAAATACCTGCTCGCGACGGCGATGAGGTAGAGGACACATCGTCCGACCCGCGTTTCCGTCAGCAACCTCTGCCGTAAAATGAAGTCCACAATGCGGAGTATCGTCGGTTCCGAGACGCCGTAAAGCCAGTGCAGGGCATACTGGACCGGCCCCACCCTTCGCAGGTTCGTTCCGGAAAGGCCGGCGTGTTCGGAAAAGAGGTGTCCCCCGGACAGGATGATTTTCACGAACTGTGAAAAATCCGTTCCCATATTCCACCCCCTGACGTGTTTTCAAACGGTCCGTACCTGCTCGATGGTGCGTACGGTATCGGCCGCGTCACGTTTCTTTTCCGTGATGCCTTCAAGGCTCAGCACCATGGATTATAATGAAAAAAAGATATAATTCATAGTGGATTCAAACTATTAATGTAAAAAGTTCACAGGGGGCAGGGATCGGGGATAATGACTCTTTCCATTCGATGTTGACGGAGTATTGGTGTGAAATCCGGAATTCGCTCGCGGCATGGCTGGAATTACCGGCTGGAATTACCGGTTGACATGGTCCAATGATACAGTATTATGCTACTGTTTACACCAGCATAAACAATCTATTTAAAAACATACTCTTAACCACGCAACGTCGGGTGATCGAATGACAGACAACGGGAAGAAATCAACGCTCTATCTGATTGACGGCAGCAATTATCTCTACCGGGCCTTCTATGCCATCCGTGAACTTTCCAATTCAAAGGGGTTTCCCACGAACGCGCTCTTTGTGTTCACGAACATGCTCATGAAACTTCTCCGTGATTACGATCCGGAGTACCTTGCCGTCGTGTTCGACTCCCGGGGGCCCACCTTCCGGCATGAAATGTACGAAGACTACAAGGCGAACAGGAAAGCCATGCCCGATGAGCTCAGTATGCAGGTGCCACGCGTCAAGGAGATCATTCAGGCCTTTTCCCTGCCCGTCATCGAGGAAGAGGGGCTTGAAGCGGACGACATTATCGGGGCCCTTTCCAGAACATACCGTGAAAAAGGATACAAGGTCGTCATCATATCCGGTGACAAGGATATGATGCAACTCGTGTCCGATGATGTTCTGATGGTCGATACCATGAAGGATAAAACCTATGATGTTGCGGCGGTCAACGAGCGGTTCGGTGTGGGGCCCGACAAGGTTATCGATATTCTCGGGCTGGCCGGGGATACCTCCGACAATGTTCCCGGTGTTCCCGGTGTCGGGGAAAAGACGGCCCTGGCGCTGATCGAGACTTACGGGTCCCTTGAAGGCGTGCTTGAACACACCGGTTCCATCAAGAAAGCCAAGCTCAGGGAAAATCTGGAAACCTATGCCAAGCAGGCACGGATGAGTCGCGAGCTCGTCACGATCCGCACCGATGCCCATATAGAACGGGACGAGAAGGAGCTGTACCGGGGAGAGCCGGACCGGGAAACACTGCGGAAACTCTTCAAGGAATTTGAATTCATGTCCTTCCTGAAGAACCTGGACGGCGGCGAAGCGACCGCGGAAGGTATATCGAGCCGCGTGATCCTGAAAACTGCGGAATTTCGTGAATTCCTGAAACAGTTGAGCGCGGTGAAGGGTTTTTCATTATACGTTCAGCTTTCCCCGCAGGACGCGATCGAAGGTGATATTGCCGGCATGTCCTTCTGTACGGAGCCGGGAAGTGCCGTATACATACCGGGCGGGTATGGGACGGGGGATAAAGGGGACCATCTTTCCATCGATACGATACTGGCGGGTCTGAAACCGGTTTTTGAGAACGAAGGGATCCGGAAGGAAGGATACGACCTCAAGAGTGTTCTCATATCGCTGTGGAAAAAAGGAATATCCCTGCGTGGTCCCGCCCGTGACCTGATGGTTGCCGCCTACGTGCTCAATCCATCCAAGAGGGATTTTTCCCTCGAGGGCGTCTGCCGTGATTACCTCGATCGCGAATTGACGCCCCTCAAGGACCTGACGGGTAGCGCGTCAAAAGCCGTTTCCTTTACTACCGTTCCAATTGAAAAGGCCGCGTCCTTTGCCTGTGAACGGGCCGGATCCATCGAGCAGCTTTCCGGTGTGCTGATGTCGCAGATCCGGGAGGGTGGATTCGAGGACCTCTTCTCCGGGGTCGAAATGCCGTTGATCCCCGTTCTTGCCTCGATGGAAGAAAAGGGGGTTCTCATAGACGTGAAGCTTCTTCAAGAGATGTCCGAACAGCTCGGACAGCTCATGGCCCTTTCGGAGAAAAAAATATATGAACTTGCCGGGGAAGAGTTCAACATCAATTCTCCCAAGCAGCTGCAGGTGATCCTCTTTGACAAGCTGAAGCTGCCGAAGGGCAGGAAGACGAAAGAGGGGTATTCAACGGATGTCGATGTCCTCACCTTTCTTGCACAGTCCTATGAGCTGCCGGCGGAGATCCTTTCCTACAGGAGTTTCGCGAAACTCCGGTCAACCTATGTCGACGCCCTGCCCACCATGGTGAATCCGAGGACGGGACGAATTCATACATCCTATAACCAGACTGTCACCGCCACGGGCCGGCTGTCGAGCAGTGATCCGAACCTTCAGAACATCCCGATCCGGACCATGGAGGGAAAACGCATACGACAGGCCTTTATCGTTCCCGAGGGTTATGAAATATTGTCGGCCGATTATTCGCAGATAGAACTGCGAATACTGGCACATCTCTCGAAGGACGGCGAATTGATACAGGTCTTTGAGTCGGGGGAGGATATTCATACACGGACGGCGTCCAGGATATTCGGCGTCTTTCCGGAACTGGTGAACAGCGACATGCGTCGACAGGCGAAGGTCATCAATTTCGGCATCATCTATGGAATGAGCCCGTTCGGCCTGGCGAAAGAGCTGGGCATAAGTCAGGCCCTTGCGAAGACATATATTGATGAGTATTTCAACCGTTTTCGGGAGGTACGGAGATATATTGATGAGGTGCTGGAGAAGGCCCGCAGGGATGGATTTGTCACAACGCTTTTCGGGAGGCGTCGATACATCCCCGAAATAAACGGCAGGAACGCCACGGTCCGCCAGTTCGCGGAACGGACCGCCATCAATACGCCGATCCAGGGCACCGCCGCCGATATCATAAAGGTCGCCATGGTGAACATCTGGAACAGGATGCGGCGGGAAGGCCTCACATCATCAATGATCATGCAGGTCCATGACGAGCTCGTTTTCGAAATGCCCCTCGAAGAGAAGAAAGTCCTCACGGACCTTGTAAAAGTAGAAATGGAAGGCGTTATTACCCTTAACGTTCCTCTTCTGGTCAGCATCTATTCCGGGAAGAACTGGGATGAAGCGCATTGATGATGAACCGGATGAGTGAGCGGTGAAATTTTTTTCTTGGAATTTATTGCGAGTCGCTATAGAGTAAATCAATTATGGGGAGTTGAGAACCATGGCTGCCAAAACACTGTATGACATCGTCATGGAAAAACTGAAACGGGGGGAGGTTTCAATCGGTGTCAACAAGGGGTATTCACTGGCCACCTACGCCAAGGTCACGAAAAACCCCCTCGTAAAATTATTCCATTTCATGGCTTACCTTTATACTCACCCCTTTATCATCATCGGTGTTGTCATCGCACTTGTCTACTATGAAAAATATCCCTGGATTTTCTATTATCTTCTGAGCATTTTTTTCCTTCTGCTGATAGAGGGCTTTGTTCATGAAAAGGTGGCCATAACCACCTCTGTCCGGGACAGGCAGACCTTTGACGAGCTTCACCGCCGGGGCGTCATTAAAATCAAGGAAAAACCCAAGGACAGTAGTGACAGCAAGATAAAATACAAGTGAGGGGTCAGCAATTGGCCCACATATACGTTCATTGCCCCTTCTCGTGGGGAAACCCATTCTTGTCGAAATATACATCCTTGAAAGCAAACATGTACGGGTGGCTTTGATCTCGGAAGAACCACTGGTTCAGGTGATTGAACCCGATAGCCCTGTTCATGCCGGCGAAATCAAGCATCCAGCCTTCGTGCCCCCGGGTAAGGAAGTAAGGATTTCTTCCACGGTCCGAAAGAGGGAAGCGGATGACCGCCCGGTCGTCCGTCACGATAACCCGAGCTACGCCAAGGCCTGTTTCCAGTTTTCTTGATTCATTGTCCTGTTGTGCGTCCGTGACGGTCCACCCCTTGAAGAACCGCCGGCTCTCAGGCGTATAGAGCGCAAGGTCGGGGTCTTTGATATGAAGGCGCAGCAGTTTCTGGTACTGCCCGAGCGTCTCAAGGGGGGAGGGCCGGGCGCCGAACTCCGTGGCGAGCACTGAGCGTTCCTTTTCCGGGGCCCCCTTCCCGATCTTAACGGTCGCCTCCGCGCCTGCCCCGCCGGAATAATGGACCGTTTCCGCTGTTTCTCCGGTGCCTGTCCGGTCATACTCATTATCGATGGTGCCGTAAGCTTTTTCCACCAGAAGCTCAGCGGCGGCCTCGATGCCGTTGCCCACTGTTCCCGACTCGAAAAATGGGGTCATCTGCCGGCGTTCGATATACCCGACGAACCCGTCGGGGAAGATCCCTTCCAGATCGTAGCCGATTTCCAGGCGGACCTGACGCCCCGGGGGATCGATCAGGAAAAGGACACCCCGTGCCCCCCGCGTCTTTTTCCCCAGTTCGGAACGATCGAAGATGTCAACCGCCGTTGTGCCGATGTCGGCCGGGCTTTCCTTGAGAATGACGGTCTTGATGTGAATATCCAGGTCTTCAAGAAGTTTTTCGCTCATGCGGGCAATACGGATTTTCTCACCTGCCGTGAGGAGGCCCGCCCGGTCATCGATAAAATCCCCTTCGCTGTTGCCCCTCGTGCATCCCCAACAGAGAAGCGAGCATCCCAGCAGAAAGACTATGAAAATCCGTATTCGCGGCATCATTGACGTTCACCTTGTTTTGTTCGTTCTTTTTACTTGTATATACAGTGAGCCCTTACTCTGACAGCATGGATCCGTTCTTCGGCCTCCCGGATGTCCCCCTCATCTTTCACTGCAGGCGCTGATCCCTTCACATGCGGCCGCCATGCGATCTCGTTGTCTCGGGATTATACCGGTGGCGTTAAAAAATTTCAAAGGGATATACCTGGTGTTGCTCGAATCATGATCCGTCTGTTTTTTCTATAAGGTTCCGGAAAACTGTGTTATCAATACCGGCATTACCGATGGCTTGAAGGGACCGCCCGTGGATATGACAGGTGCGAGAAAAACCGGTGTGCCGATCCTCCTGATCGGCCTTTTGGCGGCATTCATTCTGTGGAGCATGCCCGCGGACACCGAGGCCGCCGGAAAAGGAGAGATTCCTCCGGACCCGGTGAACCTTATCCTGAAAATGCCCCGGCATTTTGAGCCGGTGCAGGACTACACGACCCTTCTCCTGAAACGGGAAGACATGGGAGGGACCTTCGCCCGCGAAACCACCTTCATGAAATTCCGCCGGCCCTTCGATGTGTACATGAAGTGGACCGAGGCCCCTCACAAGGGCCGTGAGCTGCTCTTTCGAAAAGGGGTGAATGACGACAAGCTGCTTGTTCATGAAGGAGGATTCCTTGGCCTTGTGAATGTCTCCCTCGATCCCCTCGGCTCGATGGCGATGAAGGATAATCATCATCCTGTGAGCGATGTCGGTATCGGTTCGTTGACTGAGCAGGTTGTGGAAGGACTGAAGAGGGGGCTTGAGCGAGGGGACGTAACCGTTACCTATGGCGGTACGGTAGGGCTTGAAGAGCGGGAAGCACATGTCTGTAAGGTGCAATTTCCTGAAAAACGGGAGGGCTTCGTCGTCATTGCCGGGAAGGGTGATACTCTCTGGGACATCGCGGCCATGACCGGTCGGGACATGCGTGTCATTCTTCTATCCAATGACGGCATCGATGATTCCGGTGACATCAGGGAAGGACAGGAGGTCTTTGTTCCCTTTCATTACTGCCGGAGATACGTTATCTATATCGATATCCAGTGGGGAATTCCTCTCAGGATCGATATCTACGATTGGGAAAACCGCCTCTATGAATCATATTATTATTCCCGGCTGTGCATCAATACTGGTCTCGGCGACGTGGATTTCGATCCGGACAACGAGGAATACGATTTCTGAACGGGCTGTACGGAAAAGTACCAGGACACATACCGTTGAGGAGGGAACACCATGTCCATACGACCCGGATGGTGGATGACGCTTCAGGCGACGTTCTATCCCCTTATTCGAAAGCTCCTCAGAGAAACGCAGACCACCCGGGCTGGCAAGCTCGCCGCATATTTCAGCGTTCCCCTTCTCAGTGGGAAAAATTTCAACATTACCTATTTGCCGATCAACCGGGATGTTTCAGGAGATGGCCATTCCTTTGTTCCGGAGATCGTGCTCGAAGAGGTCATCCGAAACTCCTCGCACCGGGCGATCATCAGGCGCTGTACCTGCCGGGATGGCAACCGCTGTGAGAATCATTCCGTGGAACTCGGCTGCCTCCTGCTCGGTGAAGGCGCACACGAGATCGATGAAGGGGTCAGCAGGCATGTCAGCGTCGAGGAGGCGCTGGCGCACATGAGAACATGCATTGACAACGGTTTGATACCCTTTGTGGGACGGTTCCGGGCGGATAATATCATATGGGGCGTTCGGGACCGCGGCCGGCTCCTCACTATCTGCTTCTGCTGCCGCTGCTGCTGCATCATTCTGAATTCCGTAAAATATCTTCCGGCCGTTTCTCAGGACGGGCTCATCAGGCTCAAGGGATTGGAGATCCTGACGGACCCCGGCATGTGTACCGGGTGCGGCATCTGTATAGATGAATGCTTCATGGATGCGCGAGCGCTTGATCAGCAGGGGATGGTAACGCACGATGCGTCTCTGTGCAAAGGGTGCGGCCGATGTATCACGGTGTGTCCCGAAAAAGCGGTGACGGCGTCCGTGAGTGACGTACAGGAAGCCGCTGCCGAAGTATGGGGCCGGATCGAGGGGCTCATCGATTACCGCTGACCGTATCCGCTGCCGGTAACCGTCGGTTTGTCACCATTCCGCTTACTTGTAGCCGGTAAAATCGACGCCGCGCCGGCGACCCCGTTCCTCGAACCATTCCTCTTCCGTCACCGGCGGGGGCGTCAGCTTATCCGGCTCTTTCCTGACGAACCGGATCGCTTCCGTCGGGCAGGTACTGATGCACAGTCCGCAGCCGATGCAGCGTTCCGGGATGACCCGGTATTCACCGTTCACTTCTTCGATCGCTTTGACCTGGCACCGTTCATCGGCACAAATACCGCAACCGCTGCACCGGTCGGCATCGATCTGCGCGCAGTAATGCGAATTGACGACGGATGACGCCGGAATGCCGAGTTCCATTATGGACCGCAGCACGCCGCAACAGCAACCGCAGCAGTTGCAGATGAATATCTGACCGTTCTGGATATTGCCGGTAAGATGGACCAGCCCCGCTTCCTCGCATTGTCTCAGAAGTTCATATGCTTCGTCCCTCGTGATAACGCGGCCCAGGGGGCTGTCGTCGAAGATGCCGGGGACGGGCGCGATGGCGAGACACACTTCGAGAGGACGACTGCAGGGATTACCCAGAAGCCCCTGTTCCTTCTTGCAGATGCATTCATTCACCAGGAACGACTGGCCCTGCTCGATCAGGGTCGATACTTTTTCATAGGGCAACGCCTGGTGCTGCAGGAATATTTCTTCCTCAACGGGCAGGACCTGCATCAACTGGGGGGTATGTTCGAAGAACTGCCGGGCGAAGGTCGGTGCGTATTCCTCCATCAGTTCGGCGAATTCCCGATCAATGCGGCCGAGCTGGAATTCGTATATCCCGAATATCCAGGGCATCATTTTGAAATAGCGGGTTTCCCCGAACTGCAGAGCAAAGAGCTGGCCGGCTTCCCCCATGGATATGAGCAGCTCCTCGAGACCCTCGAGCGGCCGTCCGGTCCGCCGCGCCACATCCTCCGCCGTTTCGAAGGTCAACCTCATGTCACAGAAGAGGGCCGCCTGCTCCGGAGTAAAGACCTTCTTCAGCAGTTTGATCTCAACACCGCTTTCCGTTGCCGGGAATCCGTTGGGAAGGGTATCGAGTACCTTTGCAACGTTCAGGTAGATCTCATCGCTCATGATCGCATCACCTGGCCCTATACTCCAGGGTGTGTGTCAGGGATATCTCTATGTTCTCCATGAAATAGGCAAAAAATTCCTCGGCGCTCATCTGATAGGTTTCCTCAAAAAACACATTGCGCATTGAAACGGTCTGCAGGACACCGAGCATCTGAGCCCAGAGAAGGATCATGAGGTGCTGTGGTTTGTGGGAGGTTTTAATGGAGCCATCGGTAATGCCCTGCTTGATCGTGGAGAGGAAGATATCGATCGTGGCGTCGTTCACTTTCTGGCACTCGGCCATGAAGAAACCGTCCGTTTCCGGATCCATCGTCCTGCCGTATGCGTAATTCCGCGTGAAGAATTTTACGATGAGTTCAATGTACGCGGCATTTTCCTGAAAGAACTGGTAATAGGCCGTTGCCAGCGAGCGAAGGCACTCGAGTCCGATGTTATCCGTGATGAGAGCCTTGTCAACGGCATTGTATATCATGTTCAGCTTTCGCAGGACCACGGCGGCGATCAGGTCTTCCTTGTTCTTGAAATAGAGATAGAGAGTCTGCTTTGTGTAGCCGGCCGCCCGGGCGATCCGTTCCATCGTGGTCTGCTCCACGCCCTGCGATAGAAAGAGTTTTTCAGCTATATCGATTATTCGGTCCTGCCGCTGCCGGCGTTCCCATGTCTTACGGTCTTCGATTTCCATTTTCTGCGAGCTCCATTCGTCCCTTGTTTTCAAAGCGGGAAGGCCGGTCATTTTGATGTGCCATGGTGACGGCATCATAACAGACCACTCCGTTTTTGAGAAGTCATTTCATTCGTACCATTCGAAGGCTGTCGCCGTGTTCAATATTTCAGTTGACAGCAATGAAGTTTATCGCTATGTGTGACCATAGTCAAATGTAATTTACATGAATAAAATCAATGTTAAGTACTGTAATACTTCGGTGATGTTGATGGAATTTCGATACAAAGGGTAAGGCGCGGGACATGACGAAAGGAGGCCCCCTGGATGGCTGATTATGACGTGGTTGTTATCGGTGCCGGGTGTGGCGGCATGAGCGTGGCCGCTCAGTTGGCACACCAGGGACGTAAAACGCTTGTCATTGAACAGAGCGGAATCGTCGGCGGATGCTGCTCGACCTTTGAAAAGGGCGGGTACCGGTTTGATCTGGGCGCGTCTCTCATCGAGGACCCCGAAGTGATCAACTGGTGTTTCGAACGGCTCGGGACCACTCTTTATCAGGAAGTCGACCTGGTAAGCTGCGACCCCGTCTATGATGTCATTCTCAAGGATGGAACAAAGATCCGGTATCCCATTTCCAGTGAAGAGTCGGCGAAAAATATCGGCAAGGTCTCACCGGGCGATGTAAAAGGATGGCACGAATATGCGGAATACATGCAGGGATTCCTGGATGCGGCACTGGACGGGTTTTTCACGGCTCCGGCGAACACCACCGGCGACGTGATCGAGCTGTTTCGAAAGACCCCGCGGTTACTCAAGTATGGTAGTCTGTTCATCAGCAGTTACCAGGACGTGATCGAACGGTTCTTCAAGGATCCCCGGATCAGGGAGTCGGTCGCATTTCAGAGCTTTTACGGCGGCCTGCCGCCGGATACCTGCCCGGGATATATCGCAATGGTCCCCTGGTCCGAGCACGCCGGTATCTTTTACAGCAAGGGTGGCATGATAGGGATTCCCAATGCCCTGAGACGATGCGGTGAAAAAGCCGGGATGGAGATGATGCTGAAGCAGCGGGTGAAACGGGTCATTGTGCGGGACCGCCGTGCCATGGGTGTCGAGCTTGATGACGGTACGGAGATCACCGCCGATGTGGTGGTGTCGGATATCAATTCAAAGCTTCTCTATCTTGAAATGATAGGGGAGGAGCATCTGCCCTGGCTGGCACGGGTTGGCATCAAGAGCTATGAATACTCCATGGCCACGCCTATGATGTACCTGGGGGTGGACTATACACCACCGCTTGACGGGCACCATACCCTCGTAACACGCCCCGTTGAGGAATTGAATGATTTCTGGTGGAACACCTACAAACAGGACCGGTATCCTGAAGAACACTTCGGCATCATCAGCTGGCCGTCCCATTCCGATCCGGGCCTGGCCGATAAGGACGGACATCATGTCATCGTGCTCACTCTGGAGCCGGCACCCTACCGTCTCAAAGGTTCAAGCTGGGATGCGTATAAACCGGCGCTCACGGAACAACTGATCACCTATATGTCGGAACGGTACATTCCCGGTCTGGCCGATCATGTGCAGGTGGCGGAACTGTCAACGCCGGTAGATTTCGAGCGCCGACTGCTTTCCCCTGAGGGGGCCATTTACGCGCTCCGTCAGGACCTGACCTGCGGTGTCACGTTCCGTCCCGCAGCCAGATCCAAGAGTATCAAAGGGCTTTACCTGGTGGGTGCGTCCACGCACCCGGGCGGCGGCGTCCCCACAACGATCGCCTCGGGTATGATCGCGGCGGATCTGATCCGGAAATACGAGTGAAAAAGGAGGAGGGCCATGAAGGTATTTCTATTTGTTGTGCTGGTCCTGGCGGCGATCGGATACCTCGCCGTCCGGACAATGAGCCCGTCGAAACGGCGTTTTCTGAAGGAACTGGCACGCCAGATTCCCTATCTGATCCCCCGGTATTTCGTGTGAACCGAAAAGGAAAAAGAGGAAAAGGGGTCAGGTCTTGCAATATAAGATTTGGTGTCCTATGGGTAACTTCACACCATCACCTGAATGGTTAAAATGGTGTTTTTTGTTATATTGCAAGACCTGACCCCATAACACATAACAGAAAGAAAAAGGCCGGAAGAACATCTTCCGGCCTTTCGTTTTACCTGCGACCAACGATGGTCCTCTTAATCTTCATCGTCGTAATATTTTCCCGCTTCCAGAGACTCCGGCGGGACCTCCGCTTCAATGGAACGATTGACTCCCCGTGCCAGGAGCGAAGCGATGATGAAGAGCAGTATCATGGCGATGACAAGGATCAGAACGATTGTTGCCATCCAGGCGTTCGCCTCTTTCTCGATCTTGTCGGAGGCGATCCTGGCCTGCTCGTTGTACTTGTCAACATCGACACCCAGGGCTACCCAGCCGAACCCCGCCGGGGTTGGATACTGCACGGAATAATAGGGTACCGGTGCGTAGGCCACAACTTTTGTGTGTCCAGCGAACTTGTAAACCTTGACACCCGAATTGCCGGCAGCAGCGTCCTGCGCCACCTGGGGCAATGCGGCATCAATATCACCGAGCAGATTGAGATTCAGGACCTCTTCGCCTTTCTTGGACAGTTCCGCGGCTGTATCACCCGTGAAAGGCGGAACAGGGGTTCCGTCCTCGCGGAGTCCCGCGATGTGGTAATCGTTGGGATGGGAGATAACATATCCCCGGTTGTCCACCATATAGGCGTAGTTTCCCGTTGAAGCATCGGCTTCCAGTACATGGCCGGTCTGTGTCGGTATAATGGTATCGGTCATGGCAGCCAGATGCCGTACATCGAGAGCAAGGGTGATCATACCTGTAAATCCCTGCTTATCGAAAAGCGGTGTCGCAAAACGAACAATACCTTCAAACCGTTTGCCGCTCTCGAACTCGGACCTGTTGACATACAAGCCGGTAACCGGCGATATGTAAACATCACCCTTGTTGAGGGCTTTGGTTTTCTGGAAATACTCTTCCGTCTTGAAAGTCGTGTTTGCCGGATCGCTGACGTTCACCAGTTCGCTTTTCGGTGAGATTTCCCCACCTGCAATCTTAATGACTTCATTCCCCGCTTCATCAATCAGCGCCATTTCCGTATACAGGGGCTCGAGTATCTTGACGATCTGTCCATCCTGTTTCATCCAGAGGGCCTGTTTGTTGTTTTCGACGAACTCCTTGTATGCTTCCGGTGTCTGCGGCAGGATCGTGGCGATCAAAACGTTCCGCTCGCTTTCCTGCAGGAAGTTCGCGACATTTTCAGCAACCGTCGTGGCCCGTATCAGCATTTCTTGCTGGGATTTCTCATCAAGAACGGAAATTGCCCCCTTCTTGGATACGTCCCCTAATTGAAAAATGCCGTTGGCGATGAGAAATGACATCAATAATAAGGGGATGACGATAAGCAGGAAGAATACTCTCGCAACCGTCAATAACTGCTTACCTTGTTTCGTTTCTGCCATTTCCTTCTCCCCCTAACGTTAGTGTGTTATACGTTTATCTTCGATATTTCGTCTCTTAACCGAAAAGGAAACTCGAATAGGGGTTTGCGTAGAGAAGGACAAGCGAAACAACAAGGGCGTAAATGGCGATCGATTCGGCCATGGCCATACCGACCAGCATGGTCATCATGATCTTTCCCTGAACTCCGGGATTTCTTCCCACTGCGCTACAGGCACCGCTTGCGGCGTTACCGATACCGGCGCCGGCACCGATCGCACCCAGGCCGATTGCCAGACCCGCACCGATCATCGCACCGACAGCAAAGATAACCTTGATATAGGTTCCTTCAGCAGGAAGAGCCTCAGCGGCGAAGACGCTCGATGTGGATACAAACAATGCCGCCGTAGACGTTAGTAAGGCTAATACCCACTTTACTGATTTCCTGAACATGTTTCTCTCCTTTCATCCATAAAGAATAGTTTCTTTCACACGGCGCGGTCAGCGCCTCAGTGTCTTGAGAAAACACTCTCAACAAACCGCGTGTAGTGACTGCAACAGGTATGCCATAAATCCGACGGTCATTCCTTCCAGCGCATAATGCCTTATAATGGTTACCCTATTTTCAGTATTGTCACGCACCGGAAAATGAATGCCGGTCATTCTGTATTTAACGTTTCATTCAAAACGGGCGCTTTCCCGTTGAACGAAAAGTTGAATCGCCTTATACGCGATTCCCTTTTCCACTGTCAATACCATAATGAGATTCATGAGAGCATGGAGGAGCCACCGTGCGGATGCGACATACGAACCGTTTGATATACAGAAACATTTCCGTCAGATTTTCAGAACCGCAGATCACTATCTCATAAAACCAGCGTCTTTACAAATTCCAAGATTAAAGAAATGCGGGGTTCACTTGTTTTGACGCGATGCGTTAAAAGAACCTGCTTGTGCGTATAAAAAAAGCAGTGATTCGAAGAAACCTGTGGTACACATAGTACATGTTCGGTCAGGAGAAGCGAAGATGCTCACAAGAAACGCGGCGGCAAAGGAAGGCGGGATCTTCGAGTCACAGGTCCCGAAATGGGATGAGATCGCTGATGTGGTAATAATAGGCAGTGGATTCGCCGGGCTCACTGCGGCGATCGAGGCGTGTAACGCCGGTGCCTCCGTCCTCATATTGGAAAAGATGAAGGCCCCCGGGGGAAACTCCATCATCAGCGACGGCGGCATTGCCGCGGCGGGTACGCGGATGCAGGAAAAAGCAGGCATCAAGGATTCACCCGAGCTTATGTGCTCTGATATGCTCAAGGCCGGTCTGGGCCTGAACTATCCGGAGCTGGTCCGCGAGGTTGCAGAGCGCTCGAATGAGGTCTTTCAGTGGTCTATCGATTATCTGGGAGTGGAATATCTTGACCGGGTGGATCGGTTCGGGGGGCATTCCGTTCCCCGCTGTTATACGGCGCGAAACGTGACCGGCCTGACGATCATAAAGCGGCAGCTTGCGACAATGAAGCAGCTTGGAATGGAGATACGGACGCAAATGCACCTGCGTAAGTTTATCCGAAATTCCGAAGGCCGGGTGTGCGGCGTTCTCGTTCGCGACGGATATGATCACAGGGATGCGGACAGCGGGTCCGACCGGTATATCCAGGCACGAAAGGCGGTTGTTCTCGCCACGGGTGGTTTCGGCAGTGATGTTGCATTCCGCGTCGCCCAGGACCCCCGCCTGTCCGCGGAGATAGATACGACGAACAAACCCTTCGCCACCGCCGAAGGTTTGAAAGAGGCCATGAAGATAGGGGCCATGCCCGTTCATCTTTCACAGATACAGCTCGGCCCATGGGCCTCTCCCGATGAAAAGGGATTCGGTGTCGGACCCGGCTTTTCGGATTACATCGTATTCCTTTACGGAATAGTGATAGACCCTGGTACGGGTCGCCGGTTCGTGAATGAACTGGCGGACCGCAAAACCCTGTCTGATGCGATACTCAATATCGGCCGGCCCTGCATCGGTATCGCCGACGCACAGGCGGTCGAACGGTCAGGCTGGAGTATAGACCGGTGTCTGAAGAAGGGCGTGGTGAAAGAATTCGATGGATTGCGGGAACTTGCCTCGTTCTATGGTCTTCCTCACAGTGGATTGAAACCTGCGATCGAAGAATACAACGGTTTCGTCGTGAAAGGGCAGGATGAAACGTTCGGCAAACAAATTCTGCCGGATGCGGCAACAATAACGCATCCTCCCTATTATGGGATGCGATTATGGCCCAAGGTGCATCATACGATGGGCGGTGTCCGGATCGATGTCAGAGGTCAGGTCATAGATCTGGATCAAAACCCGGTGAGGGGAGTATACGCGGCCGGCGAGGTCACGGGAGGCATCCATGGTGCCTGCCGTCTCGGCAGTTGTGCCATTACGGACTGCTTTGTCTTCGGGCGCATTGCCGGAAGGAACGCCGCTGCCGAGAGTGCCTGACGTAAGCCCCGGAATGCGGGTTACAAACGATAGGTCGCCCCCGCCTTGAGCACTATTGTTGCAGCAGTAAGTTCTTTTATCATGCGGTCAAGAGCGTGGTCACAGGTGTCATGTCCTGAAAGATACACTTCCTCAGGGCCGGCGTCATTGATGGCGGCAATGGTGCGGCTCAGATCCTCATCGGTGATCCGCTGCCACGGGGGTTTGCCCGTACCGAAGAGCATCTGGATCTTGATGCCGGCACGGTTGCCTCTCCCCTCAGTAACAGGGAAATGGAGCCCTCCGCCGACCGCATGGAGCGGTTCATCGGACAGACGGGAGACCATTTCCAGAATAACCTCTATGGTCGGATGACCGCAGCCGGTAAAGACAATCAGACCCTTTCCCTTGACACGTGCCACCAGCGCCTGTTCCTCCGTGTGACCGAGCATGAAAAGCCTCCTGGCCAGGGGGCCGGTGGACGCAATACCAGCGGCAAGGAGTTGCGGTCTTTCGATGAGCCGGGCGTCGAATCCCTCAGCCGTGGCCATATCGGGAAGGAAACAGGGTATGTGCCGCGTCGGAAGCAGTTTTTCCGGTACCGTTACTTTCAAGGAACGCTGAGCGGAAATACCTCCCATGTGATCACAGTGGAGATGTGAGATCGTCAGGGCATCGACCTGGTCAAGATGAAAACCGAGCTTTTCGGCGTTATGAACAAAGGCCGGCCGATCAGGGCCGAAGCCGATATCGAAGAGCATCGAACCCAGATTGTTCTTAAAGAGGTAGGAAACGCCGGCATCTCCTAAAAACCCTTGTTCCCTTTTCCACTCCACCAGAACTGTCAGCTCGAGAAAATCAAGTTCAGGCAGCTCAAGTGGCTCGGCCCGGTCTATTCGTTGTCTGTTCAGCCCCGCGACTTCTTCACGTCCCTTCTGAAATCGCCGGTTCCTGACAAGCAACAGGGGAAGTGTGACCGGAGAAGTGATGGCCAGAAACGGCCACCATGCAGGTGATATACGATATGGCATTCACGAACCTCCCATAAAATTAAGTCGGCCTCACTCGCCAAAATTAATGACCACGTACGAAGTCGTCAAAATTAATTTCTGAAACCGAGCGTTCTCCGGGAGCGCAAGATAAGATTAATCAATGGCACATCTGCAGGTATAGGTAATCAAGGATATCCCCTCAAAGTAATTTGGTCAATGATTTCCTTTTGTCCGGTTGTAACTGCCCGCACCTTGTTGACAGACCGTTCCATGACGGCCATCTTTCAAATGGGAATACGGCACGATCCGTTTTGGGGAGGCCTTTGAACACTGCTTTGTGCGGTGCGGGTCGTGGTTTTCCAATGATTTTTTACATTTTTATTGAATTATTAATAAGGTCTGTAGTATTCGTCGCTTATGACATTCCGGATTGATTTTTGTCCCTGATCGAAAGATCACATCACGCGAGAGGGTTCAGAATGCAGGAGATATTGACAGTTGCGACGTACCTCGTCATGTGGCTCATCTGCAAGTGGGTGCTGAATATAGAGAGTGGGTTGATTACACTGATCATCTCCCTTGGCGCGGCCGTCGGCGTTTATTTCCTTATCGCCTTCAAGGAGTATGAGGAAAAGAAAAAACGCGACAATGAGGAATGACGGTGCATTCCGCGGGAATACGAGCCGTTTCAGTCAAGAGAGAATCAAGCCGGATCAGAGAATGAATCGGTATTTTAAAAGCAAAAAGGGAATTTCAATCTGGATAACCACATCGGTTATCATCCTGCTTATCATCCTTCTGGCCCTTACCGTCAATCATGCCAGGGAAAAAGCGATCATCGAACAGTTCAGCCGTCAGCAGGCGACCATTGCGGCCGGGGCGGCCGCCGGCATAGAGGACATGGTAGCCGGCATCGAACGGATCATCGTGATCCTTTCCAAATTGCCGACGGTGGAACAGATCGAATGCGAGGAAACGATCCGGAGCATTCAGACCGCCTATGATGACCTGGATGGGAAGGTCGAATTCATCGTTCGGCTCGACGGGAACGGCGATATTTCCTGCGGGTATCCTCCTGCTTTCATCGATGTCGCAGCATTTGAAAACTTCAGCGGCCATCCATTCTTTGCAAACATCCGTGAATCCCGGGAATTTTATGTTGGTGAGTTCTCGCTGTCGGGCGCAGCGGGCATGCTTCCCGAGTGGGGATCCGTCCCGATGACGGCGATCGCCGTTCCCTCCGTGGACCGAAACGGAGAATTCGTCGGGGCAACGCTGGCCGCGCTTTCACTGAAAACGATAGTCAAGCGGTACGTGGCACCGGCGGCGGAAAAGGGCGTGTACGATTTCTGGATCGTCGACGGGGCGGGAACGATCATTTTTCATTCAAACCCGGTGTTGGTCGGCAAGAACGTCGAAAATATTTCAACTCTCAGGGAGCCTGTTTTCGAGGAAATCGCGGGGGGAACCGGATTGGGATACGGCGGGTACGTTGTGAGCAAGGGCATGGGGGATATACGACGCAGCATCGTCGCCTATGCACCGATGCGCATAGGTTCCCTGCAGTGGTCTTTTGTCATGGTCACCCCCTATAAGGCAGTCATAGCCATCGTGAGGAAGGCGTTCATCAATATCATGCTCGGCGCAGCCGGGCTCATTGTCGTCGTGATCATAACCGGGACCACCATCGCGCGGGCCGGCGCCAGGCGGCTCCGTCTTCACGAGGAATTGAAGCGTCTTCAGGAACGGGAGGAGTGGCAGGGCAAGCTCCTGAGAGAGAAGAAGACCGTGGAAGGGATCATTGAAGGGTCCCCGGTCCCCACCTTTGTTATCGACAAGGAACATCGGGTCATACTGTGGAACAGGGCCTGCGCCGAACTGACCGGATCGAGCGCCCGGGACATGATCGGGACGGACCGGCACTATATTCCCTTTTACCGTGAGAAAAGGCCGCTTATCGCCGATATTATCGTCGATTATGACCACGAAGTGCTGCAGAAGTACTACGGTGCGAAGAAGATCGTACAATCCGATATTGTTGAAGGTGCTTACGAGGCAAAGGATTATTTTGAAAATCTCAATGGAAAGGACCGGTATCTCTATTTCCTCGCCGCCCCGATCTATGATGAGAAGGGAGAGGTGACGGCGGCGATCGAGAGTATTCAGGATATCTCATATGAAGAGGAGATGGCCCGGAACCTTCGCGAGTTTGCCGACAGTATTGAAAGAGAGAAGAAGACCGTGGAAGGAATCGTCGAGGGATCGCCGATCCCGACCTTTGTCATCGACAAGCACCATACCATTATCTTCTGGAACAAGGCCTGTGCCGAACTGACAGGGTATGACGCCGCGCAGATGATCGGCACCGGCAAACATTACCTTCCTTTTTACCGCGAAAAGAGACCGGTCATCGCCGATTTCATCATCGACGGGAACGTCGCCGGACTGGATCAGTATTACGGTTCCAAGAAAGTACGGAAATCAGAGGTGGTCCGGGGGGCCTACGAGGCACGGGACTTCTTTGCCAACCTGGGAGGCAGGGACCGGCATCTCTATTTTCTGGCGGCGCCCATATACGATGACAAGGGGAACATTACCGCCGCCGTTGAAACATTGCAGGATATTTCCCGGGAAAAGGAAATGTCGGAGCATCTTCGCGAGTATGCGGACAACCTCCAGAAGGAGCTCAAGGAGAACATAAAGCTCAGGAAGGAGATCGAAGAGCTCTATAATTATCTCCAATCCATCATCGACAGCCTGCCCGACAAGATTTTCGACCTGAGCGGTGAGGGGATTATCAACTTTGTGAGCAGAGACATTAAGCGCGACGGAGGGATATCGAAAGAGATCAAGGGGATGCATTTTACGGAATTCGTCGATCCCCAGCACCGGGATTACGTCATAACAAAATGGAACGATGCCAAGAATGGAATATTCAAACCCTATGAGCTTGAAGTGACGGCCCGCGACGGGACGCGGCGGGACCTGCTCATTTCACCCCGCCCCGTAAAGGGAACGGACCGGTATGTTCTCGTTCAGCGAGATATCACAGAGCTGAAAGATCTTGAAAAGAAGTATTATGAAAGCCAGAAACTGGCGGCGGTGGGACAGCTATCCGCCGGCATTGCCCATGAAGTAAGGAATCCCCTCTCATCGATCAAGATGAGCCTTCAGATCCTCGAAAAACGTATGAATCCGCAGGGCAACGACATGAAGCGGTTCCGGATCGCTCAGAGGGAAGTTGAGCACCTGGAAAAACTGGTCAATGATGTGCTCGTTTTCGCCAGGCCCGCGGAACCCAGGAAAGAGTTGTCCGATGTCAGGGGGATCATGGAGCATGCTCTCGCGATGGTGGAAAAGGCCCTGACGGATAAAAGGATCAAACTGCACCAGCGATACGATGACGGGATTCCTCTCATGAACGTTGATCCGGCAATGATGGAACAGGCGCTCATCAACCTGTACCACAACGCTGTTGACGCCATGGAGGAAAACGGAAAACTTCTCATATCGGCCAAAATGAGCGGTAAGAACAGAAACAGGCTGAAGATCGAAATAGAAGATAACGGGTGCGGTATCGACGAGGCCGATCTGCCGCACCTGTTCAACCCCTTCTTTACGAAGAAAAAATACGGGACCGGGCTGGGACTTTCCCAGGTCAGTAAAATTATTGATCAGCATCAGGGGACGACGGAAATCCTGAGCAAGAAAGGGGAGGGCACCAGATTCATAATCACGCTTCCGATTGAGGGGAGCGGTGGGGCCTCCGCTAACAATTCCGATGACGCACAAGGGCCATCGTAATTGGTGAGGACAGGAGCCATGTCAAAAATTCTCGTTATTGATGATGACAGTTCGATCTGTGAAACGCTCGAACTCTACCTGACGGAAGAGGGGTACGACGTAACCACCGCCGCAACCGGCACGGACGGTCTGAACCGTTTTGTCGAGACCGGACCGGATGTGGTTGTTCTCGATATCAGGTTGCCCGATATAGACGGTTACACCGTCCTGGAAGACCTGAAGGAAGAGGATGAAAATGTGAAGGTGATCATGATCACGGCGCACCACGATATGGAGTCCACCATCAAGGCCATGAAGGGAGGGGCCTTTGATTACATTCACAAACCCATTGATGTGGATGAGCTTGATATCGCCATCAAGAAGGCGCTGAACAGCCTCGACATGGAAAAGAAGATCGACGGTCTTCTTGTTGACCCGTCCCGGGATTTCAAAGTAGGTGACATTATCGGTACCGGACCGAAGATGCGGGAGATATTCAAGACCGTCGGCGTCGTTTCTCAGAGCAAGACGACCGTTCTCATCCAGGGGGAAAGCGGCACCGGAAAGGAACTGATCGCGAAGGTCATTCATAACAATACGGCCCGCAGTGAACCTTATATCGCGGTCAATTGCTCGGCCATCGTGGAGACCCTTCTTGAATCGGAACTGTTCGGTCACGAAAAGGGTTCTTTCACGGGAGCGATCAGCCGGAAACTGGGAAAGTTCGAACTGGCCAGGCATGGTACGGTCTTTCTTGACGAGATCAGTGAAATGTCGGTCAATCTCCAGGCGAAGCTGCTGAGAGTCCTTCAGGAGATGGAATTTGAGCGTGTCGGCGGCAAGGACCGCGTGAAGGTCAACGCCCGGATCATCACAGCCACGAACAAGGACCTTCTTTCCCTGGTAAAGGATGGGAAATTCCGGGATGACCTTTACTACCGTTTGAACATCGTTTCGATCAGAATACCGCCCTTGAGGGAGCGGCGGGAGGACCTGGTGCCTCTGATAAACTATCTGCTTGCCAAGATAAACCGGGAGCTTCATAAAAAGATCGCCGGTGTTTCCGATGAAATGATGGAAACATTCAATCGCTACCCGTGGCCCGGAAATATCCGCGAGCTTGAGAACCTGCTGGTCCGGGCTTCCGTCATAGCCAGGGGACACATTCTCACCAGGGCGGACTTCCCCGAGTTGATGCCCGATCCTGATTCCGGGGAGAGTGGTGAGGCCCTTTCCGGGGACGATGCCCGCGACAGAGAGGGCCGTTACCTGACCCTTGACGAAGTCGAAGAGCGTCACATTCGAAAGGTTATCAAGGAAACCGACAAGAACAAGGGGGAGATCTGCGAGATGCTCGGCATTTCACGGCCCACCTTTGAACGGAAACTGGAAAAATACGGGATCGTTTTCGAGCGTGATTAAAAATATTCCTGGTGCCATTCCGGAATCCAGCTTTTTCATATATTTTTCAGTGACGAATCCCTTTTTCGCTGGGCCCGAAACGTTTTTGATACATCTTTGCGGCTTGCTCCGGGCGATCTCAAAACTCGCCTCCGGCTCAAACAGCTGAGATCGCTTATCCTCCGCTTCGC